>NZ_JBICNX010000049.1:0-9524 GCF_043107035.1 Staphylococcus sp. 231237_7MaSpsaltlick | reverse complement strand
TGAGCTTGTTGTTGTGCTTGAGCAGCCTGCTCATAAACTTTAGCTGATAATTCTTGAACTACTTTTTCTAATTCTTCTTTTTTAGCTTTGATATCTTCAATATCTTCGCCTTCTAAAGCAGTTTTCAATGCGTCTTTTTTCTCTTCAGCATTTGTTTTATCTTCTTCGCTGATATTTTCACCTAAATCAGTGATTGTTTTTTCAACTTGGAATACTAAGCTATCTGCTTCGTTTCTTAAATCACTTTCTTCACGACGTTTTTTGTCTGCTTCTGCATTGTCTTCAGCATCTTTAACCATACGATCGATTTCATCATCAGAAAGTGAAGAACTTGATTGAATTGTAATATTTTGTTCTTTATTTGTACCTAAGTCTTTTGCAGTAACATTTACGATACCGTTCTTATCGATATCAAATGTAACTTCGATTTGTGGTACGCCACGTGGAGCTGGTGGAATGTCCGTTAATTGGAATCTACCTAATGTTTTATTATCTGATGCCATCGGTCTTTCACCTTGTAGCACGTGGATATCAACGGCTGGTTGGTTATCTGCAGCTGTTGAGTATACTTGTGATTTAGATGTTGGAATTGTTGTATTTCTTTCGATAAGTGTATTCATACGTCCACCCATAATTTCAATACCTAATGATAATGGTGTAACGTCTAATAATACAACATCTTTAACGTCACCAGTGATAACGCCACCTTGAATTGCAGCACCCATTGCTACTACTTCGTCTGGGTTAACACCTTTGTGCGGATCTTTTCCGACTTCTTTTTTAACTGCTTCTTGTACTGCTGGGATTCTTGTAGAACCACCAACTAAGATGACTTCATCAATATCTGAACTTGATAAGCCAGCATCTTTCATTGCTTGACGTGTTGGTTCCATAGTACGTTTAATTAATGAATCAGCTAACTCTTCGAATTTAGAACGAGTTAAATTGATTTCTAAGTGTAATGGACCACTTTCACCAGCTGAAATAAATGGTAATGAAATTTGAGTTTGAGATACACCTGATAAGTCTTTTTTAGCTTTTTCAGCTGCGTCTTTCAAACGTTGTAACGCCATTTTATCTTGTGATAAATCTACGCCATTTTCTTTTTTAAATTCAGAAACTAAATAATCAATGATAACTTGGTCAAAGTCATCTCCACCTAGTTTATTGTCACCAGCAGTTGAAAGTACTTCAAATACGCCATCACCTAATTCTAGGATTGATACGTCAAAAGTACCGCCACCTAAGTCAAATACTAATACTTTTTGATCAGTTTCAGTTTTATCTAAACCATAAGCTAATGCTGCAGCTGTTGGTTCATTGATAATACGCTCAACTTCTAGACCTGCAATTTTACCAGCGTCTTTAGTCGCTTGACGTTCACCATCATTAAAGTATGCAGGAACTGTAATTACTGCTTTTTCAACTTTTTCACCTAAATAATCTTCAGCTGTACTTTTAAGGTTTTGTAATACCATAGCTGAAATTTCTTGTGGTGTATATGATTTACCTTCTACGTCTACTTTATAATCAGTACCCATATGACGTTTGATAGATTGAATAGTGTTAGGGTTTGTGATTGCTTGACGCTTAGCAACTTCACCTACTTGTGTTTCACCATTTTTAAATGCTACAACTGATGGAGTTGTTCTAGCACCTTCTGGATTTTGGATTACTTTAGGTTCGTCACCCTCTAAAATAGAAACACATGAATTTGTTGTACCTAAGTCGATACCTATTACTTTACTCATAATAAATTTCCTCCTGTTTGTTTATAAAATTGGGTATTTTCATCAAATATTATTGATTTACTTTAACCATTGAAGGTCTTAACACTCTATCTTTCAATTTATAACCACTTTGTAATTCTTGAGTGATTTGCCCTGATTCAAAATCAGGATTATCATCTTGAACTACTGCTTGGTGTACATTTGGATCAAATGATTGACCTTCTGTTTCAATTTTTTCTAAACCATTATTATTTAAAGCATTTAATAAACTTTCATGAACCATTTCCACACCTTTTTTCAGTGCTTTGAATTGTTCATCTTCACCATCTATTTGTAATGCTCGTTCGATATTATCCAACGTAGGTAAAATATCGTTTAGCACATCTTGAGATTTATAAGTTCTCATTGTTTGATTTTCTTTTTGAATTCTACGTTTATAATTTTCGAATTCTGCATATAATCTTAAATATTTTTCTTCATTTTCTTGCACATCTTTTTTCAATTGTTGAATTTCTTCATCTTTAGGATCTACATCTGTATTCGTATCTTCTGTATTGTCATCCTGCAGATTTTCTTGTGCCTGTTCTGTTGACTCATCAGCTTGATTAACTGATTCATTTTCCACTGACTGTTCATCATTAGTCGTTTGTTCTTTTTCCTCAGTTTGATCAAAGACTGATTCATTTTTTTCTGTCATTGTCTGCCCTCCAATACATATTTAAAAAATCACCAAATTGTGTTCAGCAATCTGATTACATTTTGGTAATTCATTGCTGTCGGTCCAATTACTGCTATCTTCCCTTTCAATCTATCATCAATGTGATATTCACTTGTGACAATAGATATATCACTCAAAGATGATTCAATTTCATGACCGATTCTAACATTTATTGAAGCATTGGTCATATCATCAAGTAATTGAGCGATTTTATTTGATTCGATATATTGTAAGATAGGTTGAATTGACGAAACATTTGATTCATTTAATGCATCAATTAGTTTAACCTTTCCACCCATAAAAATGCCATTACTTTGATCATCAAAATGAACTTCTATTGTATTTAGCATATCCTTGATAAATTCTTTTTCTAGCGTTGTCTTAACAAAACTATTTAATTCATTTTCAAATTCAGTCTTGTTCCATTCTTGATACTTCTCACTCACAAAATTAGAAATTTTAGTTAACTCATCATTTGTTAATGGAACTTGAGATGCTAAATGTAGATGTTCAACATGGCCTGATGTAAACACAACAACCATAATAATCAAATAGTCATTGGCACGAATCAAGTGAATATTATTAATAATATCTTTTTTATGATTTGGACGCATTACCAACGTTGTATATTGTGATGCAACTGACAATTCATCTGCAAATGCGCTTAACGCTGATGAAATATCATAATGATTGCTAACTAATAATTCGTTTAAACGTTGGATTTTTGTTTGTTGTTGATGAGATGTTTGTTGCAATAATTGATTCACATAATACCTTATCCCAACCTCAGATGGTGAACGACCAGACGAACTGTGCGTCTTTTCTATTAACTGTAAGTCTTCTAGATATTTCATCTCATTTCTAATCGTAGCAGGACTTACATTTAACTTGTGCCGTTCTATCAAAGTCTTTGAACCAATTGGATGACCTAAATCAACATAATCTTCAACAATTGCATTAAGAATGCTTAATTGTCTATCACTAATCATGCTTTCACCTCATTAGCACTCTTTTGTTTCAAGTGCTAATTATAATTTATCAAATTGGTCAAAGTAAGTCAATGTTAAAGCATTATTTTTTATACATTTAATAAAAAAGACTCAAAAACGGTATTGCCAATGACCTTACCTCGTTCTGTCATGGCTATATATCCATCCTTTTCAAATAGTAAATCTTTTGAAATTAAATCTTTAATCGTTTGACCATAGACTTGCTCTATAGGTTGGTCAAATTTTTCATTAAACCTTTGTTTGCTCACACCTTTATTCATTCTTAAACCTAAAAACATTTCCTCTTCCATCTGTTCAGTTTGAGTTGGAAAAGTAGAATCTAATAAAGGGCGCTCATTATTTTCTATTTTTTTTATATAATGATTCACAGGATTCACATTATTATAGCGTTCGCCATTGACATAACCACTTGCCCCTGCACCAAATCCATAGTATCCCTCGTTTTTCCAATAAACTTTATTGTGTTCAGATTCATGATTACGTTTCCCAAAATTAGAAATCTCATATTGATGCATATCTGATTTCGACATTCTTTCTAATAGATACTCATACATTTCTTCGCCTATATCTTCATTAGGAACCTGTAATTGACCTTTTCGATACATGTTATAAAACTGGGTTTTCGGCTCTAAAATCAATCCATAACTAGAAATATGATCAATATCCATAGCAAGTGCACGTTCTAAGCTATCTTTAAAATCTTCTAAAGATTGCTTTGGTAGATGATACATTAAATCTAAACTTATTGATTCAATACCAACTGACCTTGCATTTTCTACAGATTGATAAATATCCTCAGTCTTATGAGTACGACCTAAAATGTCTAGCAGTTCTGGATTGAAGGTTTGAACCCCCATCGACAACCTATTAACGCCGTAATCTTTTAACAATTGCACCTTTTCTAAAGTTAGTTCATCCGGATTTGCTTCAAAGCTAAATTCCCCTTTTATTGTAAAAATAGAAGTTATTGCTTTTAACAATCTATCTAATTGTTGCATATTTAGTGCCGTTGGCGTTCCACCACCAACAAAAACAGTTTCTAATTCCCGCACTTCACTGTTTTCCATTTCTTTGATTAAACAATCAATATACGTATCAACGGGTTGATTTTGAATATAATACTTATTGAAATCACAATATGTACATATTCTCACACAAAAAGGAATGTGAATATATGCACTTTTAACGTCCATAACGCGCTCACCTTCTTTCATTTACAAAGCTTATGTGAAGAACACAAAAAACTGGGGCATAAATCGTCTGGATTTAAGGCCCCAATCTATCTATTATTAATCTTCGTCCATCTTCAGAACAGCTAAAAATGCGTCTTGAGGTATTTCTACGTTACCTACTGCTTTCATTTTTGCTTTACCGGCTTTTTGCTTTTCTAATAATTTTCTCTTACGACTGATGTCGCCGCCGTAACATTTTGAGAGTACATTTTTACCCATTGATTTAATATTAGTTCGTGCAACAATTTTTTGACCTACTGCAGCTTGAACAGGAACTTCAAACTGTTGTCGTGGAATTAGTGTTTTTAATTTTTCAACTAATGCCTTACCTCTTTCATAGGCAAAGTCTTTGTGAACAATAAAGCTTAAAGCATCAACTTTATCACCGTTTAATAATATATCCATTTTCACTAAATTACTCTCTTTGTTATCAATAAATTCATAATCAAAAGAAGCATACCCTTTTGTATTAGATTTAAGTTGGTCAAAGAAATCAAAAACCACTTCAGATAATGGGATTTCATAAATAATATTCACACGAATATCATCCATATATTCCATATTTACAAATTGTCCTCGTTTACGTTGGCATAATTCCATAACAGCACCAACATAATCATTTGGAACCATCATTGTAGCTCTAACAAATGGTTCATAAATTTTATCTATTTTATCTCTTTCAGGCATATGCGCAGGATTATCAACTGCAACCTCTTCACCAGATTTCATTATACATTGATAAATAACAGATGGTGCTGTCGCAATTAACTCAATTCCAAATTCACGTTCTATTCGTTCTTGGATAATTTCCATGTGTAGCATACCTAAAAATCCTGTTCGATAACCAAAACCTAATGCTTGTGAAGATTCAGGTTCGAATTCTAATGAAGCATCATTAAGCTGTAATTTTTCTAAAGCTTCACGTAAATCATTGTAATCTTTGTTATCGATTGGGAATAGTCCGCAGAATACCATTGGATTCATTTTCTTATAACCTTGTAAGGCATTAGCGGCTGGTCTTTCTGCATGTGTAATCGTATCACCTACACGAGAATCGTCCACATTTTTAATGCTTGCAATAATATAACCAACATCTCCAACGGTCAATTCTTCAACCGGCAGTTGTTTAGGTGTATTAATACCTACTTCTGTTACTTCAAACTCTTTACCAGTAGCCATCATCTTAATGCGGTCACCAGCTTTTACAACACCTTCCATAACGCGGATAGAAGATATCACGCCTCTATATGGGTCATATTCCGAATCAAAAATCAATGCTTTCAACGGCGCTTCAGGGTCACCTTCAGGCGGTGGAATGACCTCGACAATTTTTTCTAAAATATCCTCAATGCCAATATTTGATTTTGCACTAGCTAGTACGACTTCATCTTTATCAAT
The DNA here is from genome assembly GCF_043107035.1 of Staphylococcus sp. 231237_7MaSpsaltlick. NCBI lineage: Bacteria > Bacillati > Bacillota > Bacilli > Caryophanales > Staphylococcaceae > Staphylococcus > Staphylococcus sp. 231237_7MaSpsaltlick. Next base: position 3,436 of record NZ_JBICNX010000049.1, on the reverse strand, counting down.
ACCAATGACATCTTCTAATTCTTGTTTAACTCTTTCAGGCTCAGCTGCAGGCAAATCAATTTTATTGATTACAGGTAGTAATTCCAAATCATTATCTAATGCTAAATACACGTTAGCAAGTGTTTGAGCTTCGATACCTTGTGCCGAATCAACTACTAAAATAGCCCCTTCACAAGCAGCTAATGACCTTGACACTTCATATGTGAAATCGACGTGTCCTGGTGTGTCAATCAGATGAAAAGTATAAGTTTCGCCATCTTTAGCCTCATACTTTAACCTAACTGCATTTAATTTTATTGTGATTCCACGTTCTCTTTCTAAATCCATTGAATCAAGCAATTGATCTTGCATTTCTCTTGTTTCAACCGATTTAGTATTTTCTAAAATCCTATCAGCTAACGTAGATTTACCATGGTCGATATGTGCGATAATAGAAAAGTTTCTTATATTTTTACGTCTATCTAAACGTTCTTGTTTATCCATGTATTATCCTTCTCACTTTCATAATTCTAGCCCGTAAATATGTATGACATTCTTTGATATAATAACGTTTTTAGCTTACAATTGCAAACTTCATATAGGTATAGAGCTTATTCTTTAATTTGTAATACGTCTTGCGTCACTTACATATAGCATATATGATATGACTTATAAAGTATATATTTGTAGCTAACTTATTTATAAACAGGGATTTTATGCACTTTGCTAAATAAATGATTGCAGAAACTGCGTCATTTTGATAAAATATTTCTTGTTGTAATCAAATTAAATTTGATAGCGAAGATCACTTTTAGGAGGTGACACACATGCCAAACATTAAATCTGCAATTAAACGTGTTAAAACAACTCACACTGCTGAGGAGCGTAACATTTCTCAAAAAAATGAAATGCGTACAGCAGTTAAGAGAGCTAAATCAGCTACAGAAGCTAACGCTGATAACAAAGCTGACTTAGTAAGTTTCGCTTTGAAAAAAGTAGATAAAGCTGCACAAATCAACTTAATCCACAAAAACAAAGCTGCTCGTATCAAATCATCATTAATGACAGCTGGTAAATAATAAAAAGTTCAAGCCTCGGCTTGAACTTTTTTTATATTCTATTTTAAACAAGATTATTTTCGTATTTAAATGATTAATGATTTAATCGTCACTACAAAGATAAGATAAATAATTCTAATATTAGTTGTTTATCCATATAAGATGACTTCAATTTGTAATCTGTTTCAGCACAACTATCCATAATATTTAATAAACTTTCAAGCTGATAATGCCTAGCTTGATTCAATGCAAGTTTTACTCTATATGGATGCACAGATATCGTTTTAGCAATTTGCTGTCCACTATAGCCTTTTTGACTTAAAATCTTACTTTGGTAAAACAACCTATAATTACTAGTAATTAATGCTAACAACTTTATTGGTTCTTCTTTCATAGCGATTAAATCTTTTACTAATTGTATCGCTTTGGCTTTATTATTCTTCTGTATATATTCAGTTAATAAAAATACATTTTGTTCCAAACTTCTATTTACTATTTGATCTACATCTTGTTTATTAATTGTCGGCCTATCTTCTAAAAACAGCACTAATTTTCCAATTTCTTGTTTAACAATATTAAATTGAATACCTGTTAGCTCGATAAATAAATCTAAAGCATCTTGCTTTATGTCTTTATAATTTTCATGCAATTCATTTTTTATCCATTGCTTAATTTCATCTTCTGACATTTGCTCTATCTTTTTTATTTGTGCACTTTTCTTTAACGTTTTCACTAATTTTTTTCGTTCATCTAATTTCCCTTGATATACCTCAAAAATGATTAATGTTTCACCGTCATATTTTTCAATAAATTCGATTAATTGCTCAATATTCGGACTCATATCTTTAGGTGGTTTTTCACCAGTAAAAACGTAAGCATTTTGTACATGAACTACTTTTTTATCTGAAAAGAAAGGCATTGTTAATGATTCTTCAATAATGGCTGATAAATCAGTCTCATATAAGTTGAATTTCACGAAATTAAAATCATCTTTAGGTTGCTGTAAATACTGGTCAATTAACTCGGCAGATTTCTTTTCTATTAATTCTGATACTTCACCATATATCGTTACGATATTTTCACTCATTTATAGCTTCCTTTCTTATCCATTACACATTTCAATATTATATCATGTCAATTTTCTACTAACTAGTGATATTTATTTGATTACATCAGTATAAATTTTCAATTCATCATGTAACGTTATTGTGACATTACCTGATTCACTGGTCTGAAATAAATTTGTATGTATGGTATTCAATCTATCAACCACCTCTTTGTTAGGTAAATGATACATATTATTTTTACCTGCTGAAATCAAGCTCACTTTAGGATGTATCTTGTCAATAAAAGCAGCGGTCGAACTTGTCTTACTTCCATGATGACCTATCTTCAAAATATCAACATTTGAAATATTATAGTTTTGCAAAAATATACTTTCGTTATTTGACGTTGCATCACCCATTAGCAATATACTATGTCCATTAACGCGTATGTAAGTAATAATTGAGTGCTCATTTAAATCAACTGAATTTTCTATAATTGTATCTATCAGATTAATAGATACATCTCCAAAAAATAATTGTGGGTGTTGACGAAAATCTAAAAGCTGAATTTTATATTGCTGACATTGTATTTCCAACTTCGAAAGCTGCTGACGCGTAAAACTTTTTTTATCTATAATTATATGCTTTATTTTTATTGTCTCTATCAAATAAGGTAACTCGCCCATATGGTCTAAATGTGGGTGTGTAATAATAACATAATCCAATTGGGATATTCCTCTTTTTTTAAATATTGGAAGTACTTTATATTTTGATATTTGATAATTATATTCTGAATGAGCTTGATTAATATCCCCCCCTGTATCAATTAATATATTTTTATTCTTAGATGTTTCAAAAAGGATCGCATCACCTTGACCAACATCTAACATAGTTAATTGGTCTGTTTTTTGGAATGGAATAGTCGATAATATAAAACAAAGTAAAGATAGTGTAATGATAATATATTTAAACAGTTTATTGACCAACAGTATTATAGTCATCAAAACTAATATAATAACTATTAATTTAGTAATTTCATTTAAATCAGCTACATACCATTTGAATCGATTTAACTTATAAAATATGTCTAATATAACATCATGGACTATTACTATTGCATTGAAAACAGTGGAGATAAAATTAAATTGGAAAGGCAAGTGAAGTGTTATAAATATGAGTATTATAAAGGGAAAGAAAATAAAACTATAGAAAGGAACAAAAATTAAGTTCGAAATTAAACCAATCCATTGAATTTGGTTAAAGTTAAATATACTGATGATCATTCCACCAAGTTGGGCAATGGTGGTCAAGGTGAATAGTGAAGTTAAAAAAGATAATTTTTTTAAAAGAGGG
>NZ_JBICNX010000048.1:0-10481 GCF_043107035.1 Staphylococcus sp. 231237_7MaSpsaltlick | reverse complement strand
AGGATGGGAGCACTAAGATGAGCGTATTTATTGATAAAAATACAAAAGTAATTGTACAAGGTATTACAGGGTCAACTGCCCTTTTCCATACAAAACAAATGCTTGAATATGGTACACAAATTGTTGCAGGGGTAACGCCAGGTAAAGGTGGACAAGTTGTAGAAGGTGTACCAGTATTTAATACAGTTGAAGAAGCAAAAGCAGAAACAGGTGCGAACGTTTCTGTAATTTATGTACCAGCACCATTTGCTGCAGATGCTATTTTAGAATGTATCGAAGCGGAGCTAGACTTAGCTATTTGTATTACAGAGCATATTCCAGTTGTGGATATGATTAAAGTGAAACGTTATTCTGAAGGCAAGAAAACACGTGTTGTAGGACCTAACTGCCCAGGTGTTATTACTGCTGATGAGTGTAAAATTGGTATCATGCCAGGTTACATTCACAAAAAAGGTCATGTAGGTGTGGTATCACGTTCAGGTACACTAACTTATGAAGCTGTACACCAATTAACTGAAGAGGGTATTGGCCAAACAACTGCAGTAGGTATCGGTGGTGACCCTGTTAACGGCACAAACTTTATCGATGTCCTAAAAGCGTTCAATGAAGACGATGAAACTAAAGCTGTAGTTATGATTGGTGAAATCGGTGGTACTGCGGAAGAAGAAGCTGCAGAGTGGATTAAAGCTAATATGACTAAACCCGTTGTTGGTTTCGTAGGTGGACAAACTGCGCCTCCAGGTAAGCGTATGGGTCATGCTGGTGCTATCATTTCTGGTGGTAAAGGTACTGCCGATGAAAAGATTAAAACACTCAATAGCTGTGGTGTTAAAACAGCAGACACACCATCTGAAATTGGTACGACTTTAATCGAAGCAGCAAAAGAAGCTGGCATTTATGATGAATTATTAACAGTTAAATAATTTAATAATGCACTAAATAAGCACAAATTCCGAAGTATGTCGGGGTTTGTGCTATTTTAAGTGCCTAAAATTTACAATACTCCTATTATAATAGTAGAAACTGATTTTTTTACTATGTTTTCTCTGAGATAATTGTTGTTTGTAAATGATTAGTCAATTTACAAATGATTTAAAATTACTTTTTAAAATCAGATTAAATTTTCAACTTATAAGACATATAACTGTAAATTGAATTTGTACATTCTTGGTATATAATTTTAAGTATAAGGAGGGAACTATGAAACGTAGTTATCTATACTTAAAGCTAAGATTTGCAGGTTTATCGACAACACAAATCTACAATTTATGTAAATTATTTCCTCATTTTCTAACTGCTCCGTTCAATGATCAACATCAATTACTATCCCGATTCTTATCTATGTCAAAGATCACTCATTCAGCGACTATCTCGCAGAAATTTCAGACTGAAACAATAACACAAATACTAACAACTTTGAACAATAGTCAAACGCATTTTGTTAGTATTGACCAATGTCACTATCCTTCTATACTTCGCGAAATTTATCAACCTCCATTAATTTTATTCTACAGAGGACGTACGGACTTACTATCTCTTCCACATACATTAGCCGTAATTGGTTCAAGACATGCAACTCATTACTCCTATCAAGCACTAGATATGTTATTTCAGTCATTACAAGCTCATCGTTTTTGTATTGTTTCTGGTTTAGCAAAGGGTGCTGATTGTTATGCGCATCAATGTGCGATGTATTGGCAAATGCCAACTATTGCTGTTTTAGGGTTTGGTCATAATCATCATTATCCAAAGGAAACTGCACAAGTCCGTCAATACATAGAACAAAATGGCATTGTCATAAGCGAATATTTACCTGATGATCCACCAAAAAAATATTACTTTCCTCAACGTAACAGAATTATTAGCGGTATATCTAAAGGTGTCTTGATTACAGAGTCTATGGAGCGTAGTGGCACATTAATTACAACACAATTTGCATTAGAGCAAAATAGAAATGTCTATATATTACCTGGAAGTATATTTGATCCAATGGTTAAAGGGAATTTATTAAGTGCACAGGAAGGCGCAAAAATTGTGATTAATGCAATGGATATTATAGAAGATTATATTTAAATTTCTCAAAACAGTAAAAGTGTAGTACAGTTTAACCTGAGTAAATAATTCAATCACAAAAAGAGTGTATAGATGATGTAATTTGAACAGGTCAATGTTTTAAAATTGTAACTCTATAATTAAAAACATTGACAAAAACAAAATACACCGTTTATCATTTATCTTTGTAATTAAGAAATGCAAGGGGGTAACTACTTTGGCAGAAAATTTAGTCATAGTTGAATCGCCTGCAAAAGCTAAAACCATTGAAAAATATTTAGGTAAAAAATACAAAGTAATCGCATCAATGGGGCATGTTAGAGACTTGCCACGAAGCCAAATGGGTGTAGATTATGATAATGATTATGAACCAAAATATATAACGATACGCGGCAAAGGTCCTGTTGTAAAGGAATTAAAAAAGCATGCTAAAAAAGCAAAGAAAGTCTTTTTAGCGAGTGACCCTGACCGTGAGGGTGAAGCAATTGCTTGGCATTTAGCGAACATTTTAAATTTAGAAGATTCAAAAGAAAATAGAGTAGTATTTAATGAAATAACAAAAGATGCTGTGAAAGATAGTTTTAAACATCCAAGAGGCATAGAAATGGATTTAGTTGATGCACAACAAGCTAGACGTGTATTAGATAGATTAGTAGGATATAATATTTCGCCGGTATTATGGAAAAAGGTGAAAAAAGGTTTGTCAGCTGGTCGTGTACAATCAGTTGCATTAAGACTTGTTATTGATCGTGAAAATGAAATTCGAAACTTCAAACCAGAAGAATACTGGAAAATTGAAGGTGAGTTCAGATATAAGAAATCTAAATTCAATGCGAAATTCTTACATTATAAAAATAAACCTTATAAATTGACTAACAAAGATGACGTAGAAGTGATCACTAAGGAATTAGATGGTGATCAATTTGAGGTTACTAAAGTCACGAAAAAGGAAAAAACAAGATATCCAGCAAATCCATTTACAACATCGACTTTACAACAAGAAGCCGCGCGTAAATTAAACTTTAAAGCTCGTAAAACAATGATGTTAGCACAACAACTATATGAAGGTATCGATTTAAAGAGACAGGGTACTGTTGGTTTAATCACATATATGAGAACAGACTCCACAAGAATTTCAGACCAAGCCAAAGCTGAAGCAAAAGGCTACATTCAAGAAAAATATGGAAATGATTACACATCTAATAGAAAAGCTAAAGGTCAAGGCGACCAAGATGCCCATGAAGCAATCAGACCTTCGAGCACTTTGAGAACGCCAGCAGATATGAAAGATTATTTAACGCGTGATCAACACAGATTATATAAATTGATATGGGAAAGGTTTGTAGCTAGTCAAATGGCACCTGCCATTTTAGATACAGTAGCTTTGGATTTAACACAAAATAATATTAAGTTCAGAGCTAATGGACAGACGATTAAGTTCAAAGGTTTTATGACATTATATGTCGAAGCTAAAGATGACGAAGAGAATGGTAAAGAAAATAAATTGCCGAATATTGATGAAGGTGAGAAAGTAACAGCAACAAATATTGAACCTTCTCAACATTTTACCCAACCACCACCACGTTATACTGAAGCACGTCTTGTTAAAACATTAGAAGAATTAAAAATAGGTAGACCATCCACATATGCACCAACAATTGACACAATTCAAAAAAGAAATTACGTCAAAAATGAAAGTAAGCGATTTGTACCAACTGAATTAGGTGAAATTGTGCATGAACAAGTCAAAGATTATTTCCCTGAAATTATTGATGTCGATTTCACTGTAAACATGGAAACTTTACTTGATAAAGTAGCAGAAGGTGACATAGCATGGAAAAAGGTTATATCTGATTTTTACAATAGCTTTAAACAAGATGTTGAACGTGCAGAAGAAGAAATGGAAAAAATAGAAATTAAAGATGAGCCTGCTGGTGAAGATTGTGAAGTATGCGGTTCACCAATGGTAATTAAAATGGGACGTTATGGTAAATTTATGGCGTGTTCAAATTTCCCAGATTGTCGTAATACCAAAGCAATCATTAAGTCAATCGGCGTGAAATGCCCAAAATGTAATGAAGGGGACGTCGTGGAAAGAAAGTCTAAGAAAAACAGACTGTTTTATGGTTGTTCTAAATATCCAGAATGTGACTTCATAAGTTGGGATAAACCAGTTGGACGTGCATGTCCAAAATGTGAACACTATCTTGTTGAGAAGAAACAAGGTAGAAAGAGCCAGGTTGTCTGCTCAAACTGTGATTACAAAGAAGAAGAACAAAAGTAATAGTAATTAAATTAGTATGTTCATAATAGCGCCTTATTAGCGCAAAATAAAAATTATAATAACAGCAACTTACGGCACATATTTTAAAAAGTGGTAATCAGTTTTTATAATATATGATATACGTGTCGTAGTTGCTATTTTAATGTATTGGAGGATTTATCATGACTCAAACGGTAAATGTAGTTGGAGCAGGGTTAGCAGGATCAGAGGCAGCATACCAACTTGCACAACGAGGTATTAAAGTGAACTTAATAGAGATGAGACCGGTTAAACAAACACCTGCACATCACACGGATAAATTTGCAGAATTAGTTTGTTCCAATTCACTACGAGGTAATGCCTTAACAAATGCTGTGGGCGTTTTAAAGGAAGAGATGAGAAGATTAGATTCGTTGATCATCAGTGCTGCCGATAAAGCGCGAGTACCTGCCGGTGGTGCATTAGCGGTTGATAGACATGACTTTGCAGGTTATGTTACAGAAACTTTAAAAAATCATCCTAATGTGACTGTATTGAATGAAGAGGTTGATGGTATACCTGATGGCTACACAATTATTGCTACTGGACCACTAACTACGAGTAATCTAGCACAAGAAATTGTAGATGTTACTGGTAAAGATCAACTTTATTTCTATGATGCAGCAGCACCAATAATTGAAAAAGATAGTATCGATATGAATAAAGTCTATTTAAAATCACGTTATGATAAAGGAGAGGCGGCATACCTTAATTGTCCAATGACAGAAGAAGAATTTGATAGATTTTATGAAGCGGTGTTGGCAGCTGAAGTTGCTCCAGTTAATGAATTTGAAAAGGAAAAATATTTTGAAGGTTGTATGCCATTTGAAGTGATGGCAGAACGAGGTAGAAAAACGTTATTATTCGGACCGATGAAACCAGTTGGACTAGAAGATCCAAAGACAGGGAAACGTCCATTTGCTGTAGTACAATTACGTCAAGATGATGCAGCTGGTACGCTATATAATATTGTAGGTTTTCAAACACATTTAAAATGGGGTGCCCAAAAAGACGTGATACGTCTTATACCTGGTTTAGAAAATGTAGATATCGTAAGATACGGTGTTATGCATAGAAATACATTTATTAATTCACCTGACGTTTTAACAGAGACTTATGAATTAAAAGGAAGAGAATCACTTTATTTTGCAGGACAAATGACAGGTGTTGAAGGTTATGTTGAAAGTGCTGCAAGTGGACTTGTAGCAGGTATTAACTTAGCTCATAAATTACAAGGTAAAGGCGAAGTTATTTTCCCAAGAGAAACTATGATTGGTAGTATGGCATATTATATTTCTCATGCTAAAAATGAAAAGAATTTCCAACCTATGAATGCTAACTTTGGTTTATTGCCATCTCTTGAAAATAGAATTAAAGATAAAAAAGAACGTTACGAAAAGTTAGCTAATAGAGCATTATCATTCTTAGATAATTACAAACAAACCTTATAATAATAAATTTACAACGTTTGTTTCCGAAAATTTAGAAAATTTACCACAACTTAATAGTTATTTTTCGCAGTCCCCTTCCACAATATGCTAGAATACTTATTGATGGAGGGGTTTTTATTGGAAGAAATCCAAACAGCATACCTGTATATGTTGAAAGTTGAGAGACAATTTTCAGAACATACTTTAAAGTCATATCACGATGACTTAGAACAGTTTAATGCATTTTTATCTCAAGAATATTTAAATTTAGCAACCTTTGAATATAAGGATGCAAGAAATTATTTGAGTTTTTTATATTCAAAAGGCTTGAAAAGAACGACAGTTTCCCGTAAAATTTCTACGCTGAGAAGTTTTTACGAATATTGGATGACTCAAGATGATCAAGTAACTAATCCGTTCGTACAGCTCGTACATCCAAAAAAGGAACAATACTTACCACATTTTTTCTATGAAGCGGAAATGGATGCGCTATTTGATACAGTTGAAAGGGATGCCAAAAAAGGATTGCGAGATCGTGTAATCTTAGAACTGTTATATGCAACTGGCATAAGGGTGTCGGAATTAGTAAATATTCAAATGTCTGACTTAGATATGAATTTACCCGGTGTTAAGGTGTTAGGGAAAGGCAGTAAGGAAAGATTTATTCCTTTTGGCGAATTTTGTAAACAAAGTATTGAACGATATTTAGAAAGCTTTAAACCTAAGGTAAATGCAAATCACAATTATTTGTTAGTAAATATGAGCGGTGCGCCTATAACAGAGCGTGGCGTTCGTTATGTGTTGAATGATGTTGTCAAACGAACGGCAGGCGTGACAGAAATTCACCCTCATAAATTGCGGCATACATTTGCAACGCATATGTTAAATCAAGGCGCCGATTTAAGAACAGTTCAATCATTGTTAGGGCATGTAAATCTTTCGACTACAGGTCGCTATACACATGTGACAAATGATCAGTTGAGAAAAGTTTATTTAAATGCACATCCACGTGCAAAAAAGGAGAATTAAATTATGAGTACATCTATACATGCAACAACTATATATGCTGTGAAACATAATGGTCATTCTGCGATGGCAGGTGATGGTCAGGTAACACTTGGGGAACAAGTGATTATGAAAAATACTGCTAGAAAAGTGCGACGCTTATACAACGATAAAGTGTTAGCTGGTTTTGCAGGAAGCGTTGCGGATGCCTTCACTTTATTTGAAAAATTTGAAACAAAGCTTCAACAATTTGGAGGTAATTTGGAAAGAGCTGCTGTAGAGCTTGCTCAAGAATGGAGAGGCGATAAACAATTACGTCAACTTGAAGCGATGCTTATTGTTATGGATCAAGAATCATTACTAGTTGTAAGTGGAACAGGGGAAGTCATTGCACCAGATGATGACTTAATTGCAATTGGTTCAGGTGGTAATTATGCATTGAGTGCAGGGAGAGCACTGAAACGCCATGCAACACATTTATCTGCAAAGGAAATGGCATATGAAAGTCTGAAAGTTGCTTCTGACATTTGTGTGTTTACCAATGATCATATTATCGTCGAGGAATTATAAATTAGAATGACAGAATAGTTTAAATATAGTAATAAAAATGTATAAAATATTTGAAATCGGATAAAGTATAAGCAATTGCTTGTATAGCGATAAGGCATTTAATTATTGGTTTTTAATTATTATGCATAAATGGAGGTTATACAGATATGGACACGAATGGTATTAAACTAACACCAAAAGATATCGTTTCAAGTCTGAATGAATATATTGTCGGACAAGAAGATGCAAAACGTAAAGTCGCAGTTGCGCTCAGAAATAGATATCGCAGAAGCTTGCTCTCTGAAGAAGAAAAGCAAGAGATCGCACCTAAAAATATTTTGATGATTGGTCCAACAGGTGTTGGGAAGACAGAAATTGCTAGAAGAATGGCAAAAATTGTAGGCGCGCCTTTCATCAAAGTGGAAGCTACTAAATTTACAGAAGTAGGCTACGTTGGTCGTGATGTTGAAAGCATGGTTAGAGATTTAGTCGATGTAGCAGTACGTTTAGTAAAGGAACAAAAAAAATTACTTGTTGAAGATGAAGCTAGAGAGAAAGCAAATGAAAAACTTGTCAAGTTGTTAGTACCTAGTATGAAGAAAAAAGCGAACCAAAATAACAACCCGTTGGAATCATTATTTGGAGGGGCAATGCCTAACTTCGGACAGAATAATGACGAAGAGGAAGAAGCTCCAACTGAAGAAATTAAAACTAAACGCTCTGAAATCAAACAACAATTACTAAATGGGCAACTAGAAGAAGAAAAGGTTCGCATTAAAGTTGAACAAGACCCAGGCGCTATGGGTATGTTAGGTACAAACCAAAATCAACAAATGCAAGATATGATGAACCAATTATTGCCTAAGAAAAAGGTAGAGCGAGAAGTACCAGTAAAAACTGCGAGAAAAATATTAGCAGATGAATTTGCAGATGAATTGATCGATCAAGAATCTGCAAACCAAGAAGCAATTGAACTAGCAGAACAAATGGGTATTATCTTTATTGATGAAATAGACAAAGTTGCTACAAATAATCAAAATTCTGGTCAAGATGTGTCGAGACAAGGTGTTCAAAGAGATATCTTACCAATTCTTGAAGGTAGCATGATTCAAACGAAATATGGTACTGTAAGTACGGAACATATGCTGTTTATTGGTGCTGGTGCATTCCATGTTGCTAAGCCAAGTGATTTAATTCCTGAGTTGCAAGGTCGTTTTCCAATTCGTGTTGAATTAGAAAGTCTTTCAGTAGAAGATTTTGTTAGCATATTAACAGAGCCTAAATTATCACTTATCAAACAATATGAAGCATTGTTACAAACAGAAGATGTGACGGTGAACTTTACTGACGAAGCGATTCAGCGTTTAGCTGAAATTGCATTCCAAGTCAATCAAGATACGGATAATATCGGTGCACGTCGACTACACACGATTTTAGAGAAAATGCTTGAAGATTTATCGTTTGAAGCACCAAATATGCCGAATGCTGTGGTTGATATTACACCACAATATGTCGATGATAAATTGAAAACAATCTCAACAAATAAAGATTTAAGTGCATTTATTTTATAATATAAATTACAAAGGAGTAAGAATATGAGCTTATTATCGAAAACTAGAGAATTAAACACACTTTTGCAAAAGCATAAAGGAATTGCCGTTGATTTCAAAGATATGGCGCAAACGATTAGTAGTGTAACGGTAACAAATGTATTTATCGTTTCAAGAAAAGGGAAGATTTTAGGATCAAGCTTAAACGAATTATTAAAAAATGAACGTATTATTCAAATGCTTGAAAACCGTCATATCCCAAGTGAGTATACAGACCAATTAATGGACGTAAAGGAAACACAATCTAATATTGACATTGAAAATGTACTCACAGTATTCCCTCCTGAAAATAAAGATTTATTTACTGATAGTCGTACAACTATCTTCCCAATCCTAGGTGGCGGGGAACGTTTAGGTACTTTAGTATTAGGTAGAGTTCAAGACGATTTCTCTGAAAATGACTTAGTATTAGGTGAATATGCTGCAACAGTGATCGGTATGGAAATTTTAAGAGAAAAGCATAATGAAGTTGAAAAAGAAGCTCGAGATAAAGCTGCAATTAGCATGGCTATCAACTCATTATCATATTCTGAAAGTGAAGCAATCGAGCATATTTTTGAAGAGTTAGGCGGAAAAGAAGGCCTACTTATTGCTTCTAAAGTTGCAGATCGTGTTGGCATTACAAGATCAGTTATTGTTAATGCATTACGTAAATTAGAAAGTGCGGGCGTTATAGAGTCACGTTCACTCGGTATGAAAGGTACTTTCATAAAAGTTAAAAAAGATAAGTTCTTAGACGAATTAGATCGTTTTAAATAAAAAGTATTTTATTTTGTATATAAAAAAAGAGCGTGAGAATTGACTAGGTTGAACGCGTGTTATAAATTTCGTTCAATGTTATAACACGTTCTTTTTTTATGTCATAATTTAACTAATGAAATAGTTGCTTTATTAATGCAGATGTGATATATTTATTCACGGCTATAAAGCCAATACACACATAAGAAGTGAAAGTATAAACGGTGCGATAATTAATTATCGTGTTTGTATGAGCTTTTTATGGAGGTAGAAAACCAATAGGAGGAATTTAATCATGGCAGTAATTTCAATGAAACAATTGCTAGAAGCAGGTGTTCACTTCGGTCACCAAACACGCCGTTGGAACCCAAAAATGAAAAGATATATCTTCACTGAGAGAAACGGTATTTACATTATCGACTTACAAAAAACAGTGAAAAAAGTAGAAGAAGCTTATAACTTCATCAAACAAATTTCTGAAGATGGCGGTAAAGTTTTATTCGTTGGTACGAAGAAACAAGCTCAAGAATCAGTTAAAGCTGAAGCTGAGCGTTCTGGTCAATTCTACGTTAACCAAAGATGGTTGGGTGGAATCTTAACTAACTATAAAACAATCTCTAAACGTATTAAACGTATCTCTGAAATTGAAAAAATGGAAGAAGATGGCCTATTCGAAGTATTACCTAAAAAAGAAGTTGTAGAACTTAAAAAAGAATATGACCGTTTAATTAAATTCTTAGGCGGAATTCGTGATATGAAATCAATGCCTCAAGCATTATTCGTAGTTGACCCTCG
>NZ_JBICNX010000483.1:0-243 GCF_043107035.1 Staphylococcus sp. 231237_7MaSpsaltlick | reverse complement strand
TTGGTTCAGGATCAGGTGTCGGCTCAGGATCAGGTGTTGGTTCAGGATCAGGTGTTGGCTCAGGGTCAGGTGTCGGTTCTGGATCAGGTGTTGGCTCAGGGTCAGGTGTCGGTTCCGGATCAGGTGTCGGTTCAGGATCAGGTGTTGGTTCAGGATCAGGTGTCGGCTCAGGATCAGGTGTTGGTTCAGGATCAGGTGTTGGCTCAGGGTCAGGTGTCGGTTCTGGATCAGGTGTTGGCTCAG
>NZ_JBICNX010000482.1:0-243 GCF_043107035.1 Staphylococcus sp. 231237_7MaSpsaltlick | reverse complement strand
AAATCCAAGTGAGAAAGCTGAGTTAAATCAACTTATCGAAGCGTTAGAAACAGCTAAGGCAGATGCTTCGACGAAATTGAGTAGTGTACCAAACGGTACACCAGGAAAAGATGCACTACAAACACGTTTAAACCAAATTGGTTCAGTGACAACACCGGAAGTAAATGACCGAGATAGTAATGGGGTTAAAGATACAGAACAGTTATCAGAGGCAGCACAAGCAATTGAAGCAGTGGAAGAAGC
>NZ_JBICNX010000481.1:0-244 GCF_043107035.1 Staphylococcus sp. 231237_7MaSpsaltlick | reverse complement strand
TCGTCTTTATCAGTAAAAACGCTATCATTTTGAACAGCATTATTATCTTGTCCAACTGAAGTATCATCAGATTTATCGCTGTCTTTAGTTACATCTTGTGAATCATTAGAAGTAACATCGTCTTTATCAGTAACAACGCTATCATTTTGAACAGCATTATTATCTTGTTCAACTGAAGTATCATCAGATTTATCGCTGTCTTTAGTTACATCTTGTGAATCATTAGAAGTAACATCGTCTTTAT
>NZ_JBICNX010000480.1:0-249 GCF_043107035.1 Staphylococcus sp. 231237_7MaSpsaltlick | reverse complement strand
ACCAATACTTTTAGCAATATGAAATAATGTTGTTTCCTGTGGCACCTCCAATTCATTATTATTTGATAATTCAATCTTCACATTATCTTCAAACATTGATAACACTCCTTTATTTTATATTAAAAAAACTGCGCTTATCCCTATAGATATAGGGACGAGCGCAGTCTCGTGGTACCACCCAAATTCCTCTAATTAGTCAATTAACCAATTAGAGCTCATTGAATAACGTAACATGTTATTAAACGATGT
>NZ_JBICNX010000479.1:0-249 GCF_043107035.1 Staphylococcus sp. 231237_7MaSpsaltlick | reverse complement strand
GCACAATCAAGGAAATCAAGTATACATTCCTAAAAGGCAATTCGCGCAAAAACCCTAGCACGATAAGCATTGAGGACGTTATTTTTTATACTTAAATTAGTTGGGGGTTTGTAACACTTATGGACGTCAATGTTATGAAACACTAACAACTTTATTGCTTGCTACACATGGTCTGAGCGCTTTTGTGTGTTTCAAGTCTGTTTTAGTTTCTGCAAATATTCTATACTATTAATTGAGTTTAAAATACAA
>NZ_JBICNX010000476.1:0-255 GCF_043107035.1 Staphylococcus sp. 231237_7MaSpsaltlick | reverse complement strand
CATCTGGTCGTGTAGATAATTCAATTTCATAATCAAATCCAAAGATTGTATATACTTTATCAATTAAATTAAGAACATTAAGAATTTCACTTTCTATTTGTTTTTTATTTATATAGATATGGGCGTCATCTTGATTAAATGTCCTTACTCTAAACAGTCCATTTAAAGATCCACTCAGTTCATGTCTATGCACTTGACCAAATTCAGCCATGCGAATAGGTAAATCTCTGTAGGAATGATGTTCATTTTTATAAA
>NZ_JBICNX010000047.1:0-10590 GCF_043107035.1 Staphylococcus sp. 231237_7MaSpsaltlick | reverse complement strand
AGGATGGGAGCACGAAGATGAGCGTATTTATTGATAAGAATACAAAAGTAATTGTACAAGGTATCACAGGGTCAACTGCCCTTTTCCATACAAAACAAATGCTTGAATATGGTACACAAATTGTTGCTGGGGTTACTCCAGGTAAAGGCGGACAAGTTGTTGAAGGCGTTCCAGTATTCAATACAGTTGAAGAAGCACAAGAAGAGACAGGAGCTACAGTTTCTGTTATATACGTACCTGCACCATTCGCTGCAGATGCAATTTTAGAATGTATTGAAGCTGAGTTAGATTTAGCAATCTGTATTACAGAACATATCCCAGTAGTTGATATGGTCAAAGTTAAGCGTTACTCAGAAGGTAAGAAAACACGTGTCGTTGGCCCAAACTGTCCAGGCGTAATCACTGCTGATGAATGTAAAATTGGAATTATGCCAGGTTATATCCATAAAAAAGGTCATGTCGGCGTAGTTTCACGTTCTGGTACATTAACTTATGAAGCAGTACATCAATTAACTGAAGAAGGAATTGGCCAAACAACTGCTGTAGGTATTGGCGGAGACCCTGTTAACGGTACAAACTTTATTGATGTATTAAAAGCATTTAATGAAGATGAAGAAACTAAAGCTGTTGTTATGATTGGCGAAATCGGGGGTACTGCAGAAGAAGAAGCTGCAGAGTGGATTAAAGCTAACATGACTAAACCTGTGGTAGGTTTCGTTGGTGGCCAAACAGCTCCTCCAGGTAAGCGTATGGGTCATGCTGGCGCTATTATCTCAGGCGGTAAAGGTACTGCAGAAGAAAAAATTAAAACACTTAATAGCTGTGGCGTGAAAACAGCAGATACACCTTCTGAAATTGGTACGACATTGATAGATGCTGCAAAAGAAGCAGGTATATACGAACAATTATTGACTGTTAAATAATTGTTTCTTCCATAATGCGCACAAATTCCGATAATATGTCGGAGTTTGTGCTTTTTTAGGTTGCGTTTCTACCATATTAATAGTTCAATAATATATCATTAAAAATTGCGTTCAATTTTAATATAAGGTAGTTTTTACACTTGGTACTATTTATACTGTTATATTATGCGTCGCTTATATGAGCGAACTCGTTCAATTACAAGAATTACTCTTTAAAGTTATATTACATTTCATAAAAAATGATTCTATAATGTAAAATAAAACCAATAGAAATTCCTTTATAATATACATATAAAGGAGCTCGATACATGAAAGAACAACTTTACTTAAAACTGAGATTTTCAGGGTTAACCACACGTCATTTGCACCGATTATTTGAATTTGCACCGTCATTTATACATGATAGTGAAATAGAACAAAAATACACCCTCAAAAGTTTTTTAACAAAGTCAGCAATTAAAAGAAAACGTACGATTTATGACAACTTTTTAAATTTAGAGCTTAAGCATATTTTCAAATTGCTTAAACAATGGCATATTAGTTATGTGACTATTGATTCTAATACTTATCCTAAATTATTGCGTGAAATACATGATCCACCATTTATCCTTTTTTATAAAGGTCATCCTTCTTTAATGCAATCTACACAAACACTTGCTATTATCGGTTCGAGACAAGCTACTAAGTATACTCAAATAACACTAGAAACATTCTTCCCCGATTTTAAAAAAGAAAATTTAATTATCATATCTGGTTTGGCTAAAGGTGCTGATAGAATGGCTCATGAACAAACGCTGAAATATAATATGGGAGCGATTGCTGTGTTAGGTTTTGGTCATAAATATCACTATCCTAAAGAAACTAAAGCTATTCGAAAGCAAATAGAGGCTAAAGGTATAGTAATTAGTGAGTATTTACCGACAGAAGGTCCTCAGAAACATTATTTTCCAGAGCGAAATAGAATTATTAGCGGCCTTGCAAAAGGTGTTTTTATTACAGAATCAACTTTGAATAGTGGTACCAATATAACGTTAGATTGCGCATTGGAGCAAAATAGAGAAGTGTATGTATTACCTGGATCTATATACAATCCTATGGTCCAAGGAAATTTAATGAATGCCCAAGAAGGCGCAAAAATTGTTGTGAAAGTATGTGACATTTTAGAAGATTATAATTAATCAATGTAAATTTTAGGTATTATGAAATTTTAAATAGTTAGTAATATAGTTTCATAGAAAACATATGTAAAACTAATGACAATTATAAATTTTGACCACAATAATACGTTGATTTAATACACACCAAAATTAAAAACATTGACAAAAACAAAATACACCGTTTATCATTTATCTTTGTAATTAGAAAATGCAAGGGGGTAACTACTTTGGCAGAAAATTTAGTCATAGTTGAATCGCCTGCAAAAGCTAAAACTATTGAAAAATATTTAGGGAAAAAATACAAAGTTATCGCATCAATGGGGCATGTTCGAGATTTGCCTCGTAGTCAAATGGGCGTAGATGCAGAAAATGATTATGAACCCAAATATATTACAATACGCGGCAAAGGGCCTGTAGTTAAAGAATTAAAGAAACATGCTAAGAAAGCCAAAAAAGTTTTCCTAGCGAGTGACCCGGACCGTGAAGGTGAAGCTATTGCTTGGCATTTAGCAAATATATTAAATTTAGAAGATTCAAAAGAAAATAGAGTAGTGTTTAATGAAATAACAAAAGATGCAGTGAAAGATAGCTTTAAACATCCAAGAGGTATAGAGATGGAGCTTGTGGATGCACAACAAGCTCGCCGTATATTAGACCGTTTGGTAGGCTATAATATTTCACCAGTACTTTGGAAAAAAGTGAAAAAAGGGCTGTCAGCCGGCCGCGTACAATCAGTGGCACTAAGACTTGTCATTGATCGAGAAAATGAAATAAGAAACTTTAAACCAGAAGAATACTGGAAAATTGAAGGCGAATTTAGATATAAAAAATCTAAATTTACAGCTAAATTTTTACATTTAAAAAACAAACCATACAAGTTAACAAATAAAGATGACGTTGAAAAAGTGACAACACAGTTGGACGGAGATCAATTCGAAGTAACGAAAGTAACGAAGAAAGAAAAAACACGTTACCCTGCAAACCCATTTACAACTTCAACGTTGCAACAAGAAGCTGCGCGTAAGTTGAACTTTAAAGCGCGTAAAACAATGATGTTAGCACAACAATTATACGAAGGTATTGACTTGAAAAAACAAGGTACGGTTGGTTTAATTACCTATATGCGTACTGATTCAACGAGAATATCCGATCAAGCTAAGGCAGAAGCTAAAAACTATATTGAAGAAACTTATGGTCAAAACTATACATCAAATCGCAAAGCAAAAGGTCAAGGAGCTCAAGATGCTCACGAAGCAATCAGACCTTCAAGCACTTTACGTACACCAAATGAAATGAAACAATTTTTAACTAGAGATCAACATAGACTTTATAAATTAATTTGGGAACGTTTTGTAGCTAGTCAAATGGCACCAGCAATCTTAGATACAGTTGCCATGGATATAACGCAAAATGATATAAAATTCCGTGCAAATGGTCAAACAATCAAATTTAAAGGTTTTATGACATTATATGTTGAAGCAAAAGATGATAATGATGATGGTAAAGATAATAAATTGCCGAATATTGAAGAAGGTGAAATGGTTACAGCTACAAATATTGAACCATCACAACATTTCACACAGCCACCACCACGTTATACTGAAGCTCGTCTAGTTAAAACAATGGAAGAGTTGAAGATTGGGAGACCTTCTACGTATGCACCAACTATTGATACAATACAAAAAAGAAATTATGTAAAAAATGAAAGTAAACGGTTTGTGCCAACAGAATTAGGTGAAATCGTACACGAACAAGTAAAAGATTACTTCCCAGAAATCATAGATGTTGATTTCACTGTGAATATGGAAACATTACTAGATAAAGTGGCGGACGGTGAAATTCCATGGAAAAAGGTAATAAGAGACTTTTACAGTAGTTTCAGCCAAGATGTTGAACGTGCTGAAGAAGAAATGGAAAAAATTGAAATTAAAGATGAACCTGCTGGTGAAGACTGTGAAGTATGTGGTTCACCAATGGTCATTAAAATGGGACGTTATGGTAAATTTATGGCGTGCTCAAATTTCCCGGATTGTCGTAATACAAAAGCCATTGTTAAAACAATTGGGGTAACTTGTCCAAAATGTAAAGAAGGCGACGTCGTAGAGCGTAAATCGAAGAAAAATCGTGTGTTCTATGGTTGTTCGAAATATCCAGAATGTGATTTTGTTACATGGGATAAACCAATAGGTCGAGACTGTCCAAAATGTGAACAATATCTTGTTGAGAAAAAACAAGGGCGTAAGAGCCAAGTTGTATGTTCTAATTGTGATTACAAAGAAGAAGAACAGAAATAAATAATGAAATATCGCTTGTTGTTTTAAATAATTATATATGAACGATAGTAGCAACTTACGACATATATTTATAATTTAGATGATATATTTATAAATATGATAGAATGTCTAAGTTGCTATTTTATAAGTAGGAGGTAAATAAATGACTCAAGTAGTAAACGTCGTAGGTGCTGGGCTTGCTGGTTCAGAAGCTGCATATCAATTGGCACAACGAGGTATAAAAGTCAATCTTATTGAGATGAGACCAGTTAAGCAAACGCCTGCACATCACACCGATAAGTTTGCTGAATTAGTGTGTTCTAACTCATTAAGAGGTAATGCGTTAACAAATGCAGTAGGTGTACTTAAAGAAGAAATGAGACGTTTGGATTCATTGATTATTCGTGCTGCAGATAAAGCAAGAGTACCAGCAGGAGGTGCTTTAGCGGTTGATCGTCATGATTTTGCAGGTTATGTTACTGAAACATTAAAAGAACATCCAAATATAACAGTATTAAATGAAGAAATTAATAGCATTCCAGAAGGGTATACTATTATTGCTACTGGACCTTTAACAACAGATAAATTGGCAAATGAAATTGTCGAAGCCACTGGTAAAGATCAATTATATTTTTATGATGCAGCGGCGCCTATCGTTGAAAAAGATAGTATAGATTTAGACAAAGCGTATCTAAAATCACGTTATGACAAAGGTGAAGCAGCCTATTTAAATTGTCCTATGACTGAAGAAGAGTTTAATACATTTTATGATGCTTTAATGGAAGCAGAAGTTGCTCCAGTCAATGAATTTGAAAAAGAAAAATACTTTGAAGGTTGTATGCCGTTTGAAGTTATGGCGGAGCGCGGTAGAAAGACTTTACTATTTGGGCCAATGAAGCCAGTAGGGCTTGAAGACCCTAAGACCGGAAAAAGACCATATGCTGTGGTTCAATTGCGTCAAGATGATGCGGCAGGCACATTATATAATATTGTAGGATTCCAAACACATTTAAAATGGGGCGCACAAAAAGAAGTTATTCGTCTTATACCTGGCTTAGAGAATGTTGAAATTGTAAGATATGGCGTGATGCATCGTAATACCTTTATTAATTCCCCTGATGTTTTAACAGAAACGTATGAACTAAAGGGAAGAGAAGAACTATACTTTGCAGGTCAAATGACAGGTGTAGAAGGTTATGTAGAAAGCGCTGCGAGTGGTCTTGTAGCCGGCATAAATGTTGCACATAAAATACAAAATAAAGGTGAGGTCATTTTCCCGAGAGAAACAATGATTGGAAGTATGGCATATTATATTTCACATGCTAAAAATGAAAAGAACTTCCAACCGATGAATGCTAATTTTGGACTTTTACCTACTTTAGAAAATAGAATTAAAGATAAAAAATTACGTTATGAAACATTAGCAAACCGTGCATTAGACTACTTAGATAACTATAAAAAAACACTTTAAAAATATCGCATTTAACAAACAACTCCGAAAATTTTGAAAGTTTTACTCAATTTAATAGTTTTTTTTCGCAGACTCCTCTTTCAATATGCTACAATTCATATTGATGGAGGGGTTTTTAATGGAAAAAATCCAACAAGCATATTTATATATGTTGAAAGTGGAGAAACAATTTTCAGAGCATACATTGAAATCATACCATGATGATTTAGAACAATTTAATGATTTCTTATCACAGGAACATTTGTTATTAGCTACATTTGAATATAAAGATGCTAGAAACTATTTAAGTTACTTATATTCAAAAAACTTGAAAAGAACCTCAGTTTCTCGTAAAATTTCTACGCTGAGAAGTTTTTACGAATACTGGATGACACAAGATGAACAAGTAGTTAACCCATTCGTACAATTAGTACATCCCAAGAAAGAACAATATTTACCTCACTTTTTTTATGAAGAGGAAATGAAAGCCTTATTTGATACTGTTGAAAGTGATACTAAGAAAGGTTTGAGAGACAGAGTGATCTTAGAATTACTTTATGCAACTGGAATTAGGGTTTCTGAATTGGTTAATATAAAAGAACAAGATGTAGATATGTATGCACCAGGAGTCAAAGTATTGGGTAAAGGTGGTAAAGAGCGTTTTATACCTTTTGGTGAATTTTGCAAGCAAAGTATTGAACGTTACTTAATACAATTCAAACCTAAAACAAATAGTGATCATACGTATTTATTAGTCAATATGAACGGAGAACCCATTACAGAACGTGGCGTACGTTATGTACTAAATGATGTTGTAAAACGTACCGCAGGCGTGACTGAAATTCATCCTCACAAACTAAGGCACACGTTTGCAACGCACATGTTAAATCAAGGCGCTGATTTACGAACAGTGCAGTCTTTATTAGGGCATGTTAACTTGTCTACAACAGGGAGATATACACACGTGACAAATGAACAATTAAGAAAAGTTTATTTAAATGCACATCCACGTGCAAAAAAGGAGAATTAGTTTATGAGTACATCAATCCATGCAACAACTATTTTTGCAGTTCAGCATAATGGTCATTCAGCAATGGCTGGTGATGGTCAAGTTACACTTGGCGAGCAAGTTATTATGAAGCAAACAGCTAGAAAAGTAAGACGTTTGTATAATGATAAAGTTTTGGCAGGTTTTGCCGGAAGTGTAGCTGATGCCTTCACTTTATTTGAAAAATTTGAAACAAAATTACAACAATTTAGCGGTAACTTGGAAAGAGCTGCGGTAGAATTGGCTCAAGAATGGCGTGGAGATAAACAACTTAGACAATTAGAAGCTATGCTTATAGTTATGGATGAAACTTCAATACTTGTAGTTAGTGGTACTGGTGAAGTTATTGCTCCAGATGATAATTTAATCGCTATAGGCTCTGGCGGTAACTACGCTTTAAGTGCAGGTAGGGCATTAAAGAGTAACGCAACCCATTTAACAGCGAGTGAAATGGCGTATGAAAGTTTAAAAGTTGCTTCAGATATTTGTGTATTTACAAATGATCAAATCATCGTAGAAGAATTGTAAATAATAAAAATGAAAATTTAATTGTTTGCAATGTAAAATTGTTTAAGATTAAGATATAGTTGAAATAGTGAAAATTTTCCATAATTAGCTATTAATATGTTTCAGAGATAAAAAATGATTATAACGGAGGTAACTTGTCTAATGGAGACGAATGGTATTAAATTAACACCTAAAGATATTGTTACAAAACTTAATGAATATATAGTCGGACAAGATGATGCAAAACGTAAAGTTGCGATAGCTTTAAGAAATCGATATAGAAGAAGTCTTTTGACTGAAGAAGAAAAACAAGAGGTCGCTCCGAAAAATATATTGATGATTGGACCAACAGGTGTTGGTAAAACGGAAATCGCTAGACGCATGGCAAAAGTAGTAGGTGCGCCATTTATTAAAGTAGAAGCTACGAAGTTTACGGAAGTTGGTTATGTAGGTCGAGATGTAGAAAGTATGGTACGTGACCTCGTCGATATTGCGGTCAGATTAGTAAAAGAGCAGAAAAAAACATTAGTACATGATGAAGCGCAAAATAAAGCCAATGAAAAGTTAGTTAAATTATTAGTGCCTAGCATGAAGAAAAAGGCAACGACAAATAATAATAACAACCCATTAGAGTCACTTTTTGGAGGTTCGATGCCTAATTTCGGTCAAAATAATGACGAAGAGGAAGAAGCACCTACTGAAGAAGTTAAAACAAAGCGTTCAGAAATTAAACAGCAATTATTGGATGGTAAGTTAGAAGAAGAAAAAGTTAGATTGAAGGTTGAGCAAGACCCTGCTGCAATGGGTATGTTAGGTACGAATCAAAATCAACAAATGCAAGATATGATGAATCAATTAATGCCTAAGAAAAAAGTTGAACGAGAAGTGCCTGTTAAAACGGCGCGCAAGATTTTGACAGATGAATTTGCCGACGAGTTAATCGATCAAGAAACAGCAAATCAAGAAGCGATTGAATTAGCAGAACAAATGGGTATTATCTTTATCGATGAAATTGATAAAGTAGCCACAAATAATCAAAGTTCAGGTCAAGACGTTTCACGACAAGGTGTACAAAGAGATATTTTACCAATTCTTGAAGGTAGCATGGTTCAAACGAAGTATGGTACTGTTAATACTGAACATATGCTATTTATTGGTGCAGGAGCATTCCACGTGTCTAAACCAAGTGATTTAATTCCAGAGTTACAAGGTCGTTTTCCAATTCGTGTTGAATTAGAAAGTTTATCAGTGGGAGATTTCGTTAGAATCTTGACTGAACCTAAATTATCACTTATCAAACAATATGAAGCGTTACTTCAAACTGAGCAAGTAACAGTCAACTTTACTGATGATGCAATTAAACGATTAGCAGAGATAGCATTCCAGGTAAATCAAGATACTGATAACATTGGTGCACGTCGATTGCATACAATACTTGAAAAAATGTTGGAAGATTTATCTTTTGAAGCACCAAGTATGCCTAATGCAGTGGTAGATATTACACCACAATACGTAGACGATAAGTTGAAAACAATTTCAACAAATAAAGATTTAAGTGCATTTATTTTATAATATAAATAAAAAGGAGAAGGAATATGAGCTTATTATCGAAAACTAGAGAATTAAATACGCTTTTACAAAAACATAAAGGTATTGCTGTAGATTTTAAAGACGTAGCACAAACGATAAGTAGTGTAACGGTTACTAATGTATTTATAGTTTCAAGAAAAGGTAAAATTTTAGGATCAAGTTTAAACGAGTTGTTAAAAAATGAACGTATTATCCAAATGTTAGAAAGTAGACATATCCCTGTAGAATATACAGATCAGTTGATGGATGTTAAAGAAACACAATCTAATATCGACATTGATAATGTGTTAACTGTATTCCCGCCAGAAAACAAAGATTTATTTGGCGATAGCAAAACAACAATTTTTCCAATTTTAGGCGGTGGCGAAAGACTAGGTACGTTAGTACTTGGACGTGTAACTGACGATTTCTCAGAAAACGATCTAGTTTTAGGCGAATATGCAGCTACAGTCATCGGTATGGAAATTTTACGTGAAAAACACAACGAAGTAGAAAAAGAAGCTAGAGATAAAGCTGCGATAAGCATGGCAATCAATTCACTATCATATTCAGAAAGCGAAGCGATTGAACACATTTTTGAAGAATTAGGCGGCAAAGAAGGTCTTTTAATCGCTTCTAAAGTGGCAGATCGAGTTGGTATTACACGTTCAGTGATTGTTAATGCACTACGTAAACTTGAAAGTGCTGGCGTAATAGAATCACGTTCACTAGGAATGAAAGGTACTTTCATCAAAGTTAAAAAAGAAAAATTCTTGGATGAATTAGACCGTATTAAATAATTTATATGAGTAATAAATATATAAAACAAATTTAAATATTTTGATTTTATAACCTAAAGGTTTGTGCAAATCATTAAAGCTAATCATGAAGGAATAATGTGTTTTTATAGCACTATTTAAATATAATCAAACATTTACAATACTAATTAAGAGGCTGAAACAGATCATGATGTTTGAGCCTCTTAAATGTTTAAAATAGTAGTTTGAAAGTATTGATTTATAGTAATGTATATGTTATATTTATTGACGGCTATGAAGCCAATACGCACATAAAAAGTGAAAGTATAAAGGGTGCGACATACTAAATGTTGTGTTTATATGAGCTTTTTATGGAGGTAGAAAACCAATAGGAGGAATTTTATTATGGCAGTAATTTCAATGAAACAATTGCTAGAAGCAGGTGTTCACTTCGGTCACCAAACACGCCGTTGGAACCCAAAAATGAAAAGATATATCTTCACTGAAAGAAACGGTATTTACATTATCGATTTACAAAAAACAGTGAAAAAAGTAGAAGAAGCTTATAACTTCATTAAACAAGTATCAGAAGATGGCGGAAAAGTTTTATTTGTTGGTACTAAAAAACAAGCACAAGATTCAGTTAAATCTGAAGCAGAACGTGCTGGTCAATATTACGTAAACCAAAGATGGTTAGGCGGCATCTTGACTAACTATAAAACAATTTCTAAACGTATCAAACGTATCTCTGAAATTGAAAAAATGGAAGAAGATGGCTTATTCGAAGTATTACCTAAAAAAGAAGTTGTAGAACTTAAAAAAGAATATGACCGTTTAATTAAATTCTTAGGCGGAATTCGTGATATGAAATCTATGCCTCAAGCATTATTTGTAGTTGACCCTCG
>NZ_JBICNX010000475.1:0-255 GCF_043107035.1 Staphylococcus sp. 231237_7MaSpsaltlick | reverse complement strand
AAATCCAGAGGAGAAAGCTGAGTTAGATCAACTTATCGGAGCGTTAGAAACAGCGAAAGCAGAAGCTTCAACGAAATTGAACAGTGTACCAGACGGTACAACAGGTAAAGACGCATTACAAACACGTTTAGATCAAATTGGTTCAGTAACAGCGCCTGAGGTAAATGACCAAGATGGTAATAGCGTGCTAGATACAGAGCAGTTATCAGAGGCAGAGCAAGCAATTGAAGCAGTAGAACAAGCTAAGAGCGCTGT
>NZ_JBICNX010000474.1:0-255 GCF_043107035.1 Staphylococcus sp. 231237_7MaSpsaltlick | reverse complement strand
AGACAGTTGGTCTGTGTCTAACACGCCATTACTATCTCTATCATTTACTTTTGGTGCTGTTACTGAGTCAATTTGATCTAGGCGTGTTTGTAGTGCATCTTTGCCTGTTACACCATCTGGTACATTGATTAATTTCGTCAAAGCTTCTACTTTAGCTGTTTCTAACGTTTCGATGAGTTGTTCTAATTCGGCTTTTTCTTCTGGATTTACTAATCCATCAGATGTGATTTCAGACAACTTATTATCTGCAGCTTG
>NZ_JBICNX010000473.1:0-255 GCF_043107035.1 Staphylococcus sp. 231237_7MaSpsaltlick | reverse complement strand
GTTCGAGGTGGAAGCATAGCGATATGTGGAGCTGACGAATACTAATCGATCGAAGACTTAATCAATTTTTAAATGTTTTGTTTTGGTTGAATCATATTTTACTTACTATCTAGTTTTGAATGTATAAATTCATACATTTCATTGTCTGGTGACAATGGCAAAGAGGTCACACCTGTTCCCATGCCGAACACAGAAGTTAAGCTCTTTAGCGCCGATGGTAGTCGGACTTACGTTCCGCAAGAGTAGGACGTTGCC
>NZ_JBICNX010000472.1:0-255 GCF_043107035.1 Staphylococcus sp. 231237_7MaSpsaltlick | reverse complement strand
TTCTTTTTGAATTCAAAGCTTGTTTAAAAACTCTAATTCACTCGGTTTTGCTTGGTAAAATCATAAATTTTACTTACTTATCTAGTTTTCAATGTACAAAATAATGCAATGAATACTCCAATGAGCACTCAAAACTGAATACAATATGTCAATGTTATTCCTATTTCATCTTCGTAAGAAGATGTTTCCGAATATATCCTTAGAAAGGAGGTGATCCAGCCGCACCTTCCGATACGGCTACCTTGTTACGACTTC
>NZ_JBICNX010000471.1:0-255 GCF_043107035.1 Staphylococcus sp. 231237_7MaSpsaltlick | reverse complement strand
ACGCGGCGTTGCTCCGTCAGGCTTTCGCCCATTGCGGAAGATTCCCTACTGCTGCCTCCCGTAGGAGTCTGGACCGTGTCTCAGTTCCAGTGTGGCCGATCACCCTCTCAGGTCGGCTACGTATCGTTGCCTTGGTAAGCCGTTACCTTACCAACTAGCTAATACGGCGCGGGTCCATCTATAAGTGATAGCAAAACCATCTTTCACTTTAGAACCATGCGGTTCCAAATGTTATCCGGTATTAGCTCCGGTTTC
>NZ_JBICNX010000470.1:0-255 GCF_043107035.1 Staphylococcus sp. 231237_7MaSpsaltlick | reverse complement strand
GAAACCGGAGCTAATACCGGATAACATTTGGAACCGCATGGTTCTAAAGTGAAAGATGGTTTTGCTATCACTTATAGATGGACCCGCGCCGTATTAGCTAGTTGGTAAGGTAACGGCTTACCAAGGCGACGATACGTAGCCGACCTGAGAGGGTGATCGGCCACACTGGAACTGAGACACGGTCCAGACTCCTACGGGAGGCAGCAGTAGGGAATCTTCCGCAATGGGCGAAAGCCTGACGGAGCAACGCCGCGT
>NZ_JBICNX010000469.1:0-257 GCF_043107035.1 Staphylococcus sp. 231237_7MaSpsaltlick | reverse complement strand
ATAGCTCTATACTAAACAGGACTGATTTTTATATCAGTCCTGTTTTTTGATACCAAAAAAGCGCAAAAATCTCTATAATTTAAATGTCCTACCAAATAAACTAAGGAGAGATTATGCGCCTATGAATTATTTTATATCAAAAACACTTGGAATTGAAGACCCTAATGTTATTTTCGACAATAAACTAGAAGAAATTGAATACAAAGGAGAAAGATTTAAGTGCTATTATGCGAAAGTTACATATATTCCTGATTATT
>NZ_JBICNX010000467.1:0-284 GCF_043107035.1 Staphylococcus sp. 231237_7MaSpsaltlick | reverse complement strand
TTTATGGAGAGTTTGATCCTGGCTCAGGATGAACGCTGGCGGCGTGCCTAATACATGCAAGTCGAGCGAACAGATAAGGAGCTTGCTCCTTTGACGTTAGCGGCGGACGGGTGAGTAACACGTGGGTAACCTACCTATAAGACTGGGATAACTTCGGGAAACCGGAGCTAATACCGGATAACATTTGGAACCGCATGGTTCTAAAGTGAAAGATGGTTTTGCTATCACTTATAGATGGACCCGCGCCGTATTAGCTAGTTGGTAAGGTAACGGCTTACCAAGGC
>NZ_JBICNX010000466.1:0-308 GCF_043107035.1 Staphylococcus sp. 231237_7MaSpsaltlick | reverse complement strand
TTTCATTGTCTGGTGACAATGGCAAAGAGGTCACACCTGTTCCCATGCCGAACACAGAAGTTAAGCTCTTTAGCGCCGATGGTAGTCGGACTTACGTTCCGCAAGAGTAGGACGTTGCCAGGCAATTCCATATTGACCTTTGGGTCGTTTTTTTATGGAAGTTTTACCAAAAAATAATTTTAAAAACTTCTTGACTTTCTAAGTCAAAGAGAGTAAAATTGTTTCTTGTGATTGAAGAAATGAACATTGAAAACTGAATTGCAATATGTCAACGTTAATTCCGAACACAACATTAAATTGTTGGTTCA
>NZ_JBICNX010000046.1:0-10614 GCF_043107035.1 Staphylococcus sp. 231237_7MaSpsaltlick | reverse complement strand
GGAGAAAACGACGTATTCGTACACTTCTCAGCTATTAACCAAGAAGGTTACAAATCATTAGAAGA
Source organism: Staphylococcus sp. 231237_7MaSpsaltlick (assembly GCF_043107035.1). Lineage (NCBI taxonomy): Bacteria > Bacillati > Bacillota > Bacilli > Caryophanales > Staphylococcaceae > Staphylococcus > Staphylococcus sp. 231237_7MaSpsaltlick. Next base: position 10,549 of record NZ_JBICNX010000046.1, on the reverse strand, counting down.
AGGTCAATCAGTTGAATTTGAAGTAGTTGAAGGCGATCGCGGTCCTCAAGCTGCAAACGTTGCTAAACTATAATTATAAATTGAAATATTGACTATTTGTAAAGAACCTTGTTAAAGGTTCTTTTTTTGCATTATAATAAAACTTTTTAACAAGTAGCGTATAGATAAGTTAATAGACAATAATAAACATGTAACCTAAGTATCGTGTGCATTTAATACTATCGTTACATGTTTTTCAGTATGTCTTGTAAATTAATAACTCTTATTAATACAACTTAAAGCACTAATTATCAAATAAAGATGTAATAGCAAATTTTATTATTCTGTAAAGATGCTACTTTAGATATTATGTTACTAATTATAAAGATATATTTCTTTCACTCATCTTAATTATCATTCTTAGCTATTTTACTTACGATTTATACTATCTTCACTATATTTTTCCCCAAATACCTCCATCATGTCAATTACTGGAATTAAATCTCTTCCTTTATCTGTTAGACCATAAACAACTTTTGGTGGAACTTCGGGATATACAGTTCTTGATATAACCTTGTCATGTTCTAATTCTTTTAATTGCTTTGTTAATGATCCTTGAGAGATACTCACAAGCAATTTTTTAATTTCATTAAATCTTTTATCGCCTTCTTTTAAATACCAAAGAATGATATTTTTATATCTTCCTGACAACACATTTTGAGTATATGCTATCCCATGAATATCTCTATGTTCATCTATGAATGATTCGTCAAAACCATAATTACAAATTTTCACCATTTTAATACCTCCATACCGCAATAGTACAAATTTTAGTACTTAGTTAAAAATTATTGCCTTCTTTCAATATTGAATTTTGAATACTAATATACTATATATAATAAATTTAAAAAAGAGGGTTACTTATGAAATCACGTATTACAAACATATTGAATATAGAAAAACCTATTATACAAGGTCCTATGTCATGGCTAACTGATGCACAATTTGTAGCAGCAGTAAGCGAAGCAGGGGGATTAGGCTTTTTAGGACCCAATGGCGGATCGGCATTAATTACACGTTCTGTTACCGATACAATTGAGCGTTTTCGACAAGAAATTAAAAAAATTAGGCAACTCACAGATAAGCCATTTGGCGTACCATTAGTCATAAGTAGGGATATGGCTTATACAGAACAATTGGTTGAAGTAATTATTGAAGAGGGGGTTACTGTAGTACTTGCCAACGAGTATATAAAGGATAAATCACTATACCAAAAATTGAAATCGCATCAAATTAAAATAATATATAGACCCTTAACACCAACAATTGAAAATGCTAAAGAGGCTGAGTCCTTTGGAGCAGATATTTACGTAGCAACAGGTTTTGATGAGGGTGGTACAGTTCCAGAACGCGTGATTGGTACTTTTTCAATTGTACCTATGATTGCCGATGCAATTGATATTCCTGTCGTTGCCGCTGGCGGTATTGGAGACTACAGAACAGTAAATGCTGCTTTTGCGTTAGGTGCAGAAGGTGTGTTTGCAGGTAGTTTGTTTATTGCTACAACAGAAAACCCAGCTGCTGAAAATGTTAAGCAAAAAATTGTCGATTCAAATGCTACAGATTTATTATTATTTAGAACTTTACCAGCATACTACAGATCGTTACCCGGTAAATTGGCAGAAGAATTAGTAGAAATGGATCGCCAAGGCTATTCAAATAGCGAATTGTCTCAGCATATGGGTGGGGGCGCTAACATGAAATTAGGTATGTTAGTTGGTGATACTGAAAATGGATTTGTCTCAGTAGGCACAGGCATTTCTACAATTTCTGAAATCAAACCGGTAGAAAATGTTATTAAAGATGTCATGAAGGATATTTAATAAGTTTATGCTGCTTAATAACATATAAAAACAAAACCACAATCTGATGTGTTGTAAGTTCAGTGAATATCATTCTATAGTTCAACATTCACTAACAAACAGCACTAACTTGATTGTGGTTTTGTTTATTTATCTTCTGAAATTTGATTATTTGGTATCATTAATTATGAGTTGTCTTAATGATTGTCTTTTTATAACTTCTCTTGCTTTACCATCTTTCAAGAAGAATACAGATGGTTTTTGCATTTGGTTATAATTTGAAGCCATGGAATAATGATAGGCACCCGTTGATAAAATAGCGAGATAATCTCCACGTTTTACTGTATTTGGAAGTTGAGCATTTTTAATAATAATATCACCTGATTCACAAAGCTTACCGGCTAATGTGACTGTTTCATTCGCTTCATCATTGCGATTTACTAGCAACGCTTCATAACTCGCATCATAGAGTGCAGTACGGATATGATCACTCATGCCACCATCAATTGACACATATTTATTAACGCCTGGGATTTCTTTGATTGTTCCTACTTCGTATAAAGTAATTCCAGCTTCACCAACGATCGAACGACCGGGTTCAATACCAATTTCTGGAAGTGGATAATTTGTTTCTTCAGCTATCGTCTTAATAGCTTCTGTGATTTCTTCAATACCATCTTCAATAGGGAAGCTCACATCACCTTCAACATATTGAATACTGAAACCACCGCCAAGATTAATTAGCTCAACATTAATATCATTGTCTTTCAACCAAGAAATCACTATTTTAGCTGTTTCAATCATCGCTTCTGTGCCTTCAATTTGTGAACCAACATGGAAGTGAACACCTTTAAGGTTTAAGCGCTTTGATGCAAACACTTTTTTGACACCTTCTATAGCTAAACCATGTTTAATCGACAATCCAAATTTACTATCTTCTTGACCTGTTTGTATAAATTCATGTGTATGTGCTTCAACACCAGGATTCAAACGCAATACAACATTGACTGTTTCACTTGCATAACGATCAATCAAGTCAATTTCCTCTAATGAATCTATAACAATATAGCCAACCTTGCTTTCTAAGGCATATTGTATTTCATGCTTTGTTTTATTGTTACCATGAAAATGAATATGTTGTGGATCAAAACCAGCTTCCAATGCAGTATAGAGTTCACCTTCAGATACTACATCTAATTCTAAACCTTCCTCTTGCACAAGTTTAACCATTTGAATACAAGTAAACGCCTTTGAAGCATAAGAGATATTATATGTTAAACCACTTGCCTTAAATGCTTCATGATAGCGTCTCATCTGGTTTCTAATTTGTACTTCATCATATACTATAGTAGGGGTACCAAAGCTTTGTGCAATCGTCTTTAGACTTGTACCACCCATCGTTAATTCACCGTTATTGTTGTATTCTACTACCATCTTTATCTATACTCCTTTATTAGTGAGTCATGATTCATTGCGCTGAGCTGCTCTGAATTAGCTCCTACACCTTTAAATGTATACTCATCTACGCGCATATCATTATTATATAGTATTACCTCATCTTGTGCATTTACTTCTGAATCCACTTCTACAAACATATGACTCATCATCAAAGCTCTAATTGGATATCTTTTACCGTTGATCATAGCTTCATGTTTCGCACGTGCCTTTAATATGCCATCACCATATCCCACATCAACGACTGCCAGTTTTGTATTGTTCTCAGTCGCTTCGTAGGCAAAGCTATACCCACAATAATCTCCTTGTTGTACTTCACGAACTTGAATTACATTTCCTTTAACAGTTAATGACTGTTTAATCAATGATTCATCTAATGAACCATAAGGTCTTGAACCATATAAAGCAATACCAACACGTGCATGTGTATGATTTGGAAGCACACAACCTTCTCTATAATAACTCGCACTATTTTGTGCATGTATCATTTCAAATTGATAGCCATCCTTTAATAGCGTTTCAACAACATTCAGCCATGCTGATTTTTCAATACCATAGTCAGGTACATCAAATTCATCAGCATATCCAAAATGCGTCCATAAGCCTGAAATATGCATTTTCAATGTATTTTCATTCTGTTCATGATGCTGCAAGACTTCCTTTATTTCATCAATTGTTTTCAAACCTGAACGATGCAATAAATTTTCGAATTCTAAATGTACATGAATATCATATAAATCTTCTACATGTTCATAATAATATTGAAGGGAAGGCAATGTCATATGAATTTGGTGTTCTCTTAAAACATCAAACTCATATACTGCATTCATCAAGAATATGGTTGCTTCCGGTGCTATCTTTCTAATTCGTACAGCTTCCTTTAAAGAGGTCGTACTGAATGTGTTAATCCCAATTTGTAAAAATTGTTCTACCGCAAAGTTCAAGCCATAATGATAAGCATTATTTTTTACAACAGCCATAATATTATTGTTATTAACAACATTTGCGGCATTCTTTTTAAATTCTGCTGTTTCCACTGACCAAGTAGCAGTCATTTACGTCACACCTCACTGTAAGTTTTTAATAACTGTTCATAGTAATCTGTAACACGTATCAACATATATTCGTTAAAGTTTAATGTTGCTGTATGCAAACCTGTAATATAACCTTTAGATTCATCTCGTACACCGACAAATACAAAATAACTCGGTGCAAATTGACTATAAAAACTAAAGTCTTCACCAAATAAATAAGGCGTAGGTTTATCAATAATCTCAAAGTTTGCATTAGTTAGACCCTGTGTTACTTTGTGCTTTAATGTTGGATCATTATAAGTAGGGGGATATCCTTCTTCAAATTTAACCTCACAATCTACATCAAACAACAATTTAACACTTTCTGCGATTTTCTGCATTTGTTGTTTCACAATTTCTAAATCGTTTACATCATATGTTCTTATTGTACCTTCTAAATATCCATTACTAGGCACTGTGTTGATTGCTTCACCAGCTTCAAAGTGTCCCATATGTACAATATTACGTTTCAGACCATTTAAATGATATTGTTGAATTTGACCAACTTGAGTTAACACATGTTGCAAAGCTTCTCCACAAGAATGGCCTTGTTCTTTATCTGCTACATGACTTGATAACCCATTTAAGAAGAACCGGTACTCCGTAGCACTTGCAGTAATTTCTTCATCTCTAATAACAACTTTACCTTCATCTTCAAAAGGCATAACATGAATTCCAAATACTGCTTCTATATTATATGCTTCAAATGCACCCGCCTTGATAAGTCGATTCGCACCACCACCTGTTTCTTCAGCTGGTTGGAAAATAAATACGACATTATGTGGTAATTCACCATTTTCAGCTAATGCTTTGCAACGTTTTACAAACAGCATTAGCGCTGTAGTATGTCCATCATGGCCACATGCGTGCATCACATTATCTGTTGAACTTCTATAATCAACGTCATTTTCCTCAAATATTGGTAGGGCGTCTATATCTGCACGATAAGCGATTGTACGATCACTGTTTCCCTCAAGAAATGCTACTACGCCAGTTTCTAAAGGTCGTTTGTAAGTTATTCCCAGTTCATCTAAAAATGCTGCTATATACGTTGTTGTCTCATATTCATGAAGGCTTAACTCTGGATGTTGATGTAAATGTCTTCTATGTTTAGTAACGAATTCTAATTCATTCATTTAAGATCATATCCTTTATTTATTATTATCAACCATATTTAAACAGTTTAAATATAACTATAGGTTGCAAATACATTATGTATATAAATTTTTAAAAAATGGAGGAAAAGAAATTGTAAGTTAAATTCGACAAGTGCATCGTCATTAACCAAAAGTATCTTTATCCTCCGATAATAATGGATAAAAACAACGTAAAGCTCAGTTATTTTTCATCCAATTCAATTAGTAAATATTTTAATTATATTAGTCGTTTAACTTTCTTAACGCTGATACGATTTCACGTTTAGAATCTTCAACTTCACTCGTTTGCTTAATAACTTTAGCTGGTGTACCCGCAACTACTGCTCCAGCTGGTACATCTTGTGTAACGATAGCGCCAGCTGCTACAACTGCTCCTTCACCAACGCGTACGCCTTCGAGAATTACAGCATTAGCACCAATTAATACATTATCTTCAATTACAACAGGAGAGGCACTAGGTGGTTCGATGACACCTGCAAGAACTGAACCTGCGCCGACATGTACGTTTTTACCAGTCGTTGCTCGTCCTCCAAGCGTAGCATTCATATCAACCATTGTGCCTTCACCAACAACTGCTCCGATGTTGATTGTTGCACCCATCATTACAACCGCTCCGTCTTCAATAATTGCTTGTTCTCTAATAAATGCTCCTGGTTCAATACGTGCATTTGTATTAGTTAAATCTTTCAATGGAATTGCAGAGTTACGACGATCCATTTCAATTTCTAAATCTGTAAAAGCAGCTTGATGCTGCTCGTAAAATGATTTCCAATCATCCGCTTCACAGAAAATTACTTTTGAATCTTCTGAACCAAACACTTTAAATTCTTCTGGGAATGCTACATCATTAAAGTTTCCGTTTGCATAAACTTTAATAGGAGTTGTTTTCTTTGCGTCACTAATATATTGAATAATTTCTTCTGCCGTTAAATGTTGTACCATAATTTAATACGCTCCTTGAATTTTATAAGTTGTTAAATGTGTAATAACCATTTTCTTTGTTAACTAATTTCTCTGCAGCACCGATTGCACCATTGGCAAAAATATCTTTTGATTGTGCACGGTGTGTAATTTCAATTGTTTCATCTGTACCCGCAAATAATACATCATGTTGTCCTACGATTGTACCACCACGTACTGCATGAATACCAATTTCTTCTTGTGTTCGTTTTTCATTGTTTTCATGACGATCATATACCGGTGTTGATTGTGTTCTTAATTCTTTAATTACATCATATAATTTTACAAGTGTACCACTTGGGGCATCTACCTTTTTATTGTGATGTGCTTCTGTTAATTCAATATCAAAATCTTCTAATAGAGGGACAGCTGCTTCCAAAATTTTTGTTAAGGCGTGTACACCATAGCTCATATTTGCACTAAAAAATACAGGCATTTTTTTACTTAACAATTGCAATTTATCGATAATCTCTTCTTTTTCACCTGTAGTTGCTATAACTAATGGTAATTCGAAATCATCATCTAATAGCGGTAATAATAATTCTGGATTTGAAAAATCAATCGCTACATTTGCATCTTTTGCATCAGATATTTTTTCAAAAGTAGGGTAGGGATATGACTTATCATTATTTCTCACAATAATACCACTGATTTCATGTCCTTTTTCTTCAGCTAACCTTGCTACACGCTCGTTCATCGCGCCGTAACCAATTAATAATATTTTCACACTAGTTCACCTGCTTTAAATTGTTCATATGCTGTTTCTAATTTCTGTCTTTCATCATCTTGTAGCGTCACTAGTGGTAATCTTACTTCATAATTGCCAAAACCTTCCACTGTAGTTAACACTTTAATCGGTACTGGATTGACATCAACTGCCAATGCATCAAGTAAAGCTTTAACTGGTTTAAATTGCGCTTCAATATTTTCCCCTTGTTGTTTAGCGTCGTATAACGATTGGAAAGTTTTTGGTATAACGTTAGCTACTACAGAGATAACACCGTGACCACCTCTTTGATAATATTCTACAATATTATCGTCATTACCACTAAAGAGTGCAAATTCAGCTAAGTTTAAACGTGATTTTAAAGCTTCTAAATACTCAAAATCATTTGTTGCATCTTTTAAAGCAACAATATATTCATTTTCACTTAAAGTTTTTACTGTTTCAGGTTCAATTGTCATATTCGTACGAGAAGGGACGTTATATAATACAACTGGTAATTTGACTGCATCAGCAATTGTGGTAAAGTGTTCGATTAAACCTCGCTGACTTGTTTTATTATAATAAGGTGTAATAAGCATAATAGCATCTGCACCAATTTCACGTGCTCTCACTGATGCTTGGATTGATTTTTGAGTATTGTTAGTCCCAGTTCCAGCAATTACAGGAACACGCCCATCAACATAATTCACTACTACTTCTAACACGTGTTCTTTTTCTTCATCTGTTAGTGTTGGATTTTCTGCTGTTGTTCCATTTACAACGATTGATTTCGCATCATTTTCTAATAAATATGCTAAATGTTTTCTTAAAGCATCGTAATCAACTTCATTATGTGTGAATGGTGTGGTTAGGGCTACACCAACGCCCTCAAAAATATGTGCCATCTTATTTAACTCCTTTCAGACTCATTACTTGCTCAAGAATTTGTACTGCGTTCAATGCTGCACCTTTCAATAAGTTGTCTGAAGTACACCAAACATGGAATGTATTATCTAAAGAATCATCTTTTCGGATTCGACCTACAAATATTTCATCTTTACCAGTAGAATGAATCGCTAATGGGTATTCATTTTTTTCTGGGTTATCGACTAATACGACACGTTCATCCTGTTCAAATAATTGTTGAATCTCAGCAACAGACGTATCTTTGTTTAATGTCACGCTCATATGAACACTATGACTATCTTGTACAGGAACACGTACACATGTCGCCGTTACTTTTAAATCATCATCTTTTAAGATTTTTCTTGTTTCATCAATCATTTTTTGTTCTTCTTTCGTATAACCGTCTTCTAAAAATACATCAATATGTGGTAATACGTTATTATAAATAGGGTGCGGATAAGCTTCTGGTTCTTTACCATTTGCGCCTTCAGCTAAATCTTGTTTACCCTTAACACCTGAACCAGAAACAGCTTGATATGTGGTATAAGCTACACGGTTTAAACCAAACGCTTCTTGTAAGACTTTTAAAGGAACTACAGATTGAATCGTTGAACAGTTTGGATTTGCAATAATCTTACGCTCTAACACTGGTTCATTAACTTCTGGAACGATAAGATCAATACCTTCCGTCATTCTCCACTGACTTGAATTATCGATAACGATTGCTCCTGCTTGTTCGAAAATAGGGGAGAAGTGTTCACTTGTGCTACCACCTGCACTCATTAATACATAGTCGTAGTGTTCATTTGCTGCTTCCTCTGTTAATTCTTGTACAGTATATGTGTTACCTTGGAATTCTACTTGTTGACCTGCTGATCGAGCTGATGAAAATAACACTAATTCATCATATTTAACGCCTTTTCTATCTAAAGTCTCTAACATATTTCTTCCTACTAAACCTGTTGCACCTGCTACTGCTAATTTTGTCATAATTTATACACTCCATTTATATTTTAATTTTATAAAAATTTTAGAAAATTCAGATTTCAAAAGCTTTATATAAAGCATGTACCGCGCGCTCACCGTTATCTGCATCAATCACACTTGAAATACTAATTTCTGAAGTTGTAGTTTGGTAAAAAGGAATATCGTTTTCAATTAATGTAAGAAATGCTTTTGAAGCGACACCTGACATATCACGCATACCTGAACCAATTAATGAAATTTTGACATAGTCTTCATTAATTTTGAAGTCTAAAGCACTGTATTGTTCAGTCAATGATTCAAAAATATTAGTAATTTGTAATACATCTGTATCTTTTATAGTAAAGGACATTTGTAGTCCTTCCAAGTTAATAATTTGAGAAATCATATCAACATTAACAGATCCCGCTTCTAATTCATTGAACAATGCTGTTAACAAATTGTTATCGGGTAGGGGATAACTGATTGTTACATGCATCATATGTGTGTCTAAAGCAACGCCTGTTACTGCTTTTTTCTCCAATATCTCAGTTTGTGGCATAATCCATGTTCCTTTCACATTTGATAAAGTTCTTCCTAAATATAGTGGAATATTATAATTATTAGCGAGTTCAACACTTCTTGTTTCCAACACGCCAGCACCTAAAGCACTCATTTCCATCATTTCTTCATATGAAACATAATCCAAACGCCTTGCTTCTTTATATAACCTAGGATCTGTTGCATAAACGCCGTCTACATCCGTATAAATTTCACACGGTGTTTGATTGCTAGCTGCTAAAGCTACTGCAGTCGTATCTGAACCACCACGGCCAAGTGTTGTTATCTCTAAGTCGTCATTGACGCCTTGGAATCCAGCGACTACTAACACATCATGATGGATAAACGATTGATTAAACGTTTCAGGGTCAATTTCAGCAATTCTACTCTTCAGATGATGTCCGGTCGTTTTAATACCTGCTTGATAACCGGTCATCGCTCTTGCCGAAACACCGATATCATTCAATACCATCGAAAGGTAAGAAACAGTCTGTTGTTCACCCGTCGTAAGTAACAACGCTAATTCTTGATCCTTAGGCGTAGAAGTTAATGATGATACATTCGCCATTAACTCATCTGTGGTTTTACCCATTGCACTTACAACTACAATCAATTGTTCTCCTTGTTCCACTCTATTTTTTAACATTTCAGCTATGCTTTTAATTTTAGTAAAATCACTAACTGAAGAACCTCCAAATTTTAAAACACTTCTTTCCAATTTCTATATCCTCCTCAATGATAGGGGAGAATCACAGTAATATAAAAAAAGAACAAGTCCGGAGTTGCGAACCTGTTCATTAATATATACAAGTGATGCACTCCATTATTTTAAAATAATGACAGACTCTTAGCTCTTAACCATAAAGTCCAACGTGTTATAAGCTGCTATTATAACTGTTTCGGCATCTCACCCTTTCAAAATTAGCT
>NZ_JBICNX010000465.1:0-322 GCF_043107035.1 Staphylococcus sp. 231237_7MaSpsaltlick | reverse complement strand
CCCTATTGGGTCTTTGATTGCCTGGCAACGTCCTACTCTTGCGGAACGTAAGTCTGCTACCTTCGGCGCTAAAGACCTTTCTTGTCGTGAGACAAGCGCTCGCATCTTTTCTCACTTGCACGCTTTCTCTCAACAATTGTTTTACGTTGCAGTTAAGCTCTTCGCGCATAAAAAAAAGACCCTATTGGGTCTTTGATTGCCTGGCAACGTCCTACTCTTGCGGAACGTAAGTCCGACTACCATCGGCGCTAAAGAGCTTAACTTCTGTGTTCGGCATGGGAACAGGTGTGACCTCTTTGCCATTGTCACCAGACAATGAAAT
>NZ_JBICNX010000464.1:0-342 GCF_043107035.1 Staphylococcus sp. 231237_7MaSpsaltlick | reverse complement strand
GTGTTCTTTCGAACACTAGCGATTATTTCTTTTTGAATTCAAAGCTTGTTTAAAAACTCTAATTCACTCGGTTTTGCTTGGTAAAATCATAAATTTTACTTACTTATCTAGTTTTCAATGTACAAAAAAATGGTGGGCCTAAGTGGACTCGAACCACCGACCTCACGCTTATCAGGCGTGCGCTCTAACCAGCTGAGCTATAGGCCCATTCTTTTTGAATACTCCAATGAGCATTCAAAACTGAATACAATATGTCAATGTTATTCCTATTTCATCTTCGTAAGAAGATGTTTCCGAATATATCCTTAGAAAGGAGGTGATCCAGCCGCACCTTCCGATACG
>NZ_JBICNX010000463.1:0-379 GCF_043107035.1 Staphylococcus sp. 231237_7MaSpsaltlick | reverse complement strand
ACCTTCGAAATATATTCTGCCATTTTCTACAGTTGTGTCGTAACCGAGCTCTTGTATTTCTTTTGCAACAACTGCTTCCAATCCCATTGGACATACGGCTAATAATTGGTACATAGTTTGTCTCCTTCGCTTTTATGATTATGTAAGTATTTTATCAAAACTTTATTTAAATAGATATGCTGTAAGTTTATGAACTTTGTAAATATCTAATATAAATGTGAAAGGTTTTACATTTAACAATGAAAAAAGCTCTCCGAAATGGGAGAGCTTGGGTCTAGTGATGATATTTCTATAAGCCATGTTTTGTACCTTTGTACTGCCAACGTGTACTAGTAACACTCGTACTCAGGTGGTAACCATCTGTCTACATACCTTTAAT
>NZ_JBICNX010000462.1:0-379 GCF_043107035.1 Staphylococcus sp. 231237_7MaSpsaltlick | reverse complement strand
TACTAATACCTGATATAGAACCAATTGCAATCGAATGGTCTCCTCCTAGCACAAGCGGGAAATGATTATGTTCTATACTAGTTGATACTGCATCACTTAATATGTTTGATGTTTCTATGATTTCCTCTATATTACGTAACCCTTCTTGCTCTGAATTAAATTTTTCCAAATCTAATTTAGGAACAGCTATATTACCAGAATCTTTAACAGGTATTCCTATAGCTTTAATACGCTTTTCAATGCCAGCGTATCGAATCGCATCTGGACCAAGATTTACTCCTAGTTTCCTTTGCCCAAATGTTGCAGGCGCCCCAATAATTTCTACTGTTTTATTCATTTCTAAAACCCCTTTGTTATCGTTTGTTTCTAGAATAATCTA
>NZ_JBICNX010000461.1:0-381 GCF_043107035.1 Staphylococcus sp. 231237_7MaSpsaltlick | reverse complement strand
CACCCCATTACTAAAAGAATTTATAAATATGTCTTAATAAGCTGCAACTGCAAAAGAATTATTACACACTCTAGTGAGTATAAACGTGTGTAATCAATTACACATACTATTAAATATAATTATACACATGTAAATAAGTAGAAAATTGTGTGTACACGTACTCATTAGAATACACACAAAAGTGTACACTAAGATGTGTATCTACGTATGTACTCATTTACACACACTATTAAGAATAATTATATGTATATAGAGTAAGTATAAAGGCGTATATAAAACGTGCGCATATAAATACATATTTGTATACACATAAAAGTATACACTAAAGTGTGTATAGATACAAACTATTATATGTGTATTATGATAAGTAAATATATACAC
>NZ_JBICNX010000460.1:0-381 GCF_043107035.1 Staphylococcus sp. 231237_7MaSpsaltlick | reverse complement strand
AAAAAATCCCTTTTTCATCCATAAACTTTATTAAATCAATTTTTTCTTGTCGCTTTAAATTAGGATAATTACTATTAGCTATTATTTTGTTTATTAAATCTTCAGTTATATCTTTAACATTTTCATTATTGTTATTGTTATATTCATAGTTATCATTTTTGTTTAAAGGTAATATATCTTTTATAAAGTGTTGAATCTTCTCAAAAATAGTAATATCAAAATTGATACATAGAGCTCCAATAATACTACCTGAACTATTTCTAATAAGCGTTGTAGAAGATTTAATACGACGACCATCTTTTGTTATGAACTCATATCCAGCTAAATAATCATCTTTAAATGCATTAGAAGACAATACCTTATTTACTAGGTGATCAAAAG
>NZ_JBICNX010000459.1:0-382 GCF_043107035.1 Staphylococcus sp. 231237_7MaSpsaltlick | reverse complement strand
ATTTAATTTATATCAAACAACCTATAATTAGACATACGTGTACCTAAATACACGTGAGAGGATGGTTAAAACAATCTTTGACTTGCTACCACTCTACCTACTATTTTAACTTCATCATTCAATCCATATACTTGTGGATAATGATTAGGATTGTTGGATTCAGGTATTAATATAATTTGATCTCCGTTATATCTAATGCGCTTTACAGTTGCATTGTAACCGTTAATCATAACAACACCTAATTGACCATTTTCAACAGTAGAATCTTTTTCTACCACAACTATATCGCCGTCTTGGAATATTTTATCCATACTATCGCCAGACACCTTTAAACCGAATTCTTCTTTATCTGAATTAAGTTTATTGGTAGCAAAGTATATGT
>NZ_JBICNX010000458.1:0-383 GCF_043107035.1 Staphylococcus sp. 231237_7MaSpsaltlick | reverse complement strand
GCATACAATAAAGAGATATTGAAAAAAGCATTAAGTATTTTAAATGAGTAATGTAATAAGAGCATACCCTTAATATAAAAATTCAAGATATTTATATATTGAGCTTTAATCGGTTAAACAGGATTTGGCAGAGGAATAGTATATCTAATTATGATTGTATTTAGAATCGTTGAACTAGTAATAATGAGCAATAACCAAAAAAATAACCTTCCAACTTTGACAGGTTCGAAAAGCTTATTTTTATCTTTTTAACAGGCTCATTAAGACAACATGTTAGCGCATGTTGTCCTTTTCTATATATTTATATACTAGCATGATAGTATACGAATGCCAAATATTCTATATGTGTATACATTATATTTGTATAACTTCCACATGTATAA
>NZ_JBICNX010000457.1:0-383 GCF_043107035.1 Staphylococcus sp. 231237_7MaSpsaltlick | reverse complement strand
CAGATAGTGACTCAGATGCAGACTCTGATTCAGACGCGGACAGTGACTCAGATGCGGACTCTGACTCAGATGCGGATGCTGATTCAGATTCAGACGCAGACAGCGACTCAGATGCTGATTCAGATTCAGACGCAGACAGCGACTCAGATGCTGATTCAGATTCAGACGCAGATAGTGACTCAGATGCGGATGCTGATTCAGATTCCGACGCAGATAGCGACTCAGATGCTGATTCAGATTCAGACGCAGATAGCGACTCAGATGCAGACTCAGATTCAGATGCGGACTCTGACTCAGACGCAGACAGTGACTCAGACGCAGACAGTGACTCAGATGCAGACTCAGATTCCGACGCAGACAGTGACTCAGATGCAGACTCAGAC
>NZ_JBICNX010000456.1:0-383 GCF_043107035.1 Staphylococcus sp. 231237_7MaSpsaltlick | reverse complement strand
TTTATTAGGTGTTGCTGGATTTTCGGAATATGCAGTAGTGTCGACCAATTCAATTGTTAAAGTAGATAAAGATATTTCATTTGAAAAAGTAGCTATCTTTGGGTGTGCTATTATTACGGGGATTGGAGCGGTTATTAATACTGCTCAAGTGAGACCAGGTAGCACAGTTGCAGTAATCGGTCTTGGAGGAGTCGGATTAAGTGCCATATTAGGTGCGAAATTAGCCGGAGCGAGTGAAATTATTGCATTAGACATTAATGAGGATAAATTTACCTTAGCTAAAGAATTAGGAGCCACTCAAGTGTTCAACTCTTCCTCTGAGGAGGGGGTAGAAGTATTAAACGAATATGTCCCTGGTGGTGTAGACTATGCCTTTGAAACTG
>NZ_JBICNX010000045.1:0-11489 GCF_043107035.1 Staphylococcus sp. 231237_7MaSpsaltlick | reverse complement strand
ACAGCAAACTCATAGGATACAACTTACTAAAGCAACTGGTTCGCTACAATTAAAAATACCTAAAAATATCCGACAACAATATAAAGATTTTTACTTATCATTAATAGTTAAACGCGGCAATCCAGACAGTAATTATCTCGTAAATGTAAATGATTATATCAATAACCGCTTGTACAATAATTCTACATATCGTACAGGTGTCGATCATCAATTATACAGAGCGACACCCGATAAAAATGGAAATATTAATATCACCTTGAGTCCAAGGGGAAATTATCAATTTCAATTAAAAGGATTGTATGGGGAAAATTATCAACATCTTAAAAAAGCATATAATGTTAAAAAAAATCATGGTTCATATAAAGATATTAAAAATGGTGTAAAGGTTAAATTACAGCCTCACAAAAAGGGTATTGCAACTATAAACATTCCATATAGAGAAGGCATGTCTGCTTATATCAATGGACATAAAGTAACACCCTTTAAAGTGAATTATATGATGACAGGCGTTAAAGTGCCTAAGCATTGTGATGAAATCATTATTAAATATCGCCCAAAATGGTGGTATAGCATGATTTTTATTTCTATAATAACAATTGTTATGAGCTTTATTTGGGTGAAAAAAATTAAAAAATGATTATATTTTTGGCAGAAGGAGTTAGTTGGAGATGAGGTTTATCCATGTTTAGCAAGCTTTGGAACAAAAAACATACCAGATTTGCATGTATATTTGCTATGGGGCTGATTGTTGCATTATTTACGTTCGCCCCTTACATCTATCGTTTTTTCTCACAAGGCATTGTGTTTAGTGGTTCAGGCGATGGTTATAGACAAATGATGCCATTTCAAATGTATTTATATGAACATTTTACAAAATTCAAAAGTTTCTATGACCATTCATTTGGTTTAGGTGGTGACTATGTTAAAGGGTTATCTTACTATTACGCTACATCACCCTTTACCTTAATTAATTTCATAATCATTTGGTTATGTGATTTTGTCTTTAAAATTAATCCACATCAAATTGAATTTTGGGCATATAATCAGTTGATTGTTTCGTACTTTAAAGCTGCAATTACATTTGTTTGTGCGTTTTATTTTTTTAGATACTTAAAATTTAAATTTAATCATACATTAGTTGCTGCCTTTTTATATGCAGCTTCTACAGTTGTCATTCACTTTAATTTCACTTGGTCTTATTATGGAGATTTATTAATTTTTTTACCCTTATCATTATTAGCAATTGAAAGATTCTTTAAAGAAAAGAAAATAGGTTTATTTATTATTGCAATTAGCCTAACGTTATTTTCTAATTTTTACTTTAGTTATTATGAAGCAATCATTTTAATGAGTTATTATATTTATCGATGTCTATTTCCACATCCTTTAGATAAAGTGACCATCAAACAAAAGCTATGGATTATACCAATTGCAGTAATACTTAGCACTTTAGTAGGTATATGGGGATTTTATACTGGTGTTTCATCATTTCTTGCTAATGACCGAGTCAGTAACCCATATTTTAAAATACCTTTATTTACTGATTTTGCACGACAAAAACATTTTTTCTCATATGGTTTTTACATAACTGTATCATTACTTGCACTTATAGCATTGTTATCATTCAAATTATATAAGCATTATTATTATAGGTTGTTTGCAATCGCGACTTGGATTATGTTGTTAGGTTCATTAACACCCTACTTTGACAGTATGTTCAATGGATTCTCAACACCAGAACGTCGTTGGATTTATATTTTCGCACTTACAACCGCAGGATTAATTGCCTTATTTATCCGTTATTTGCATGAAGTAACATTTAAATCTTTCGTTACCTCTAGCATAGTACCATTGCTGATAATGATAACTAGCTTATATTTCAAACAAAGTTTGCATATCACTTGGATGTTGATATGTTTAATATTAATTGTACTAATCGCTATACTTTTAAAATACAGACATTTACTACACACCAAGTATAGTTTTTGGATAATTGCCATATTATTAGTAATTCAGCAAGCTGTTATCTTAACTAACGATCATCATAATAATGTTAAAAGTTATGAATCAACTTTGGACGCCATGTCTGCATCTAAATACAAGAGTCCTACCTTAACTAAAAAAATTAATAAAATTAATAAAAATCACCAAGATGATCCACTTAGTAGAATAGATTATATGTCTAAATATGGTTTAAATTCACCTATGTTATACCACTTTAATGGTATCTCACTATACTCAAGTATCTTTGATGGATCAATATTGAACTACTATGATAAAACAATGCAAATTAATATGCCTATAGATAAAAACAGTACCTATCGTTTATTATCCAATCGAGCAAATTTAATGGCACTTTGGAACGTCAACGATCGTATACGTCGTCCTAATGATTTAAACATTCCGTATGGGTTTAAGGTACAAGATACAATTTATCATTCGAAAAATGAGTCTTTTATTCATTCAACAAATCAGATAAACTATCCAAGTGCACATTTCACTGATAAAATCTATCGCAATTCTGAGCTAAAGGCACCCATCGACAAGGAACACGCTATGTTAAATGGAGTCGTGTTCTCAGATTCTAATCAAAAAGCAAACAGTCATATTACACCAAGTAAAAACCTATTGCCAGAAACAACGCATAATTTACGGAACGCCTATCGAAGTGGACATAATAAAATAACTGTCACTGAAAATAATGGCGGTATGACATACCAATTTCCAAAAGAAATCAGCGACAAATATCAAGATATGTATTTAGAAATGGATGTAGAACTATTAACACCGAGTAAAAGGCATTATGTAGGTGTAAATGAATATGCACAACAACGTAACGAACTAGACTATAAATATCGTCGCTTTGTAACGCCTGTAACTATGAGATTTAAAGCTGATCAAGACTTGAAAATAAGAATGCCTAAAGGTACATATCGACTCGATGTAAAGGGCATATATGGTGAAGATTATCGTACCTTAAAGCGTGCGGCGCGTTCATTAGATAAAGTGGCTGTAAAACAAACACGAAACGGCTACACGATACGACATAATGCAAATAAAGATGGATATGTAGTACTACCTATTGCATATAGTCAAGGCATGCAGGCCAAATCAGGATCACAAGCGTTACCAGTCAAAAAAGGTAATGGGATTATGACCGTTATACCGGTTAACAAAGGTCAATCAACTATTAAATTAACCTATACCCCTCCACACACAATGCTATTAATAATACTTAGCATACTTGGCATTATACTTAGCATCATTTTTACTAAAATAGTATCAAAATTGAAATAAACATTTTTTGATCATTATATTGAAATAGATTAAGAGATACTTTATATTTTTTATTTAACAGACATCATCATGTAATTTAGTGTTTTTGTTTAAATTACATGATGGTGTCTTTGATTTTATAGTATTTTAGCGAGACACAGTGGAAGAACAGGTCAAGTTGAAAACTATAAGGCTAAAGCTGTTCCTTAGGAGAACAAACTAACCATACAAAGTATTAAATAAAAATAGAGGAATCTTATACAACAACTTGTACAAGATTCCTCTATATTTTCAAGTGATGCCCAGTTTGGCACACTTTTTTTATTTCTTATTTGCTGATTAACGAATTTCTTTAATTCTAGCAGCTTTACCACGTAATTCACGTAAGTAGTATAATTTAGCACGACGTACTTTACCGCGACGTTTAACTTCGATTTTTTCAATCTTTGGAGTGTGTAATGGGAATGTACGTTCCACACCAACACCTGAAGAAATTTTACGTACAGTGAAAGTTTCTGAGATACCTCCACCACGGCGCTTAATTACAACACCTTCGAATACTTGGATACGTTCACGAGTACCTTCAATGATACGTACGTGTACACGTAAAGTGTCACCTGGACGGAACGTTGGTAAATCTGTGCGTAATTGTGATTGTGTTACTGCTTCGATTAATTTGTGATTACTCATTATTTATTCTCTCCTTCAACCTATGTTCTTGCCTCGACAAAATATAGCAGCGGATCATAGTGATTTTTCGTGTATCGCACACTTAAAATATATTAGCATATCGCTAATCATTTTTCAATTCCTTTTTATATCTTTCAATAATCTCGCGGTCTTTATCTGTTAACTGATAACTCTCAAGTAAATCCGGTCGTTTTTCGTAGGTTCTAATTAGTTTTTGTTCATGACGCCACGCATCAATATGCGCATGATTTCCAGAAACTAACACGTCAGGTACGCCTAATCCTTTATACTCTCGTGGTCGGGTGTATTGTGGAAACTCTAATAAACCATCTTGAAATGAATCATCCTCATGTGATTGTTGATTTCCTAACACACCTGGTATCAATCGTACAATAGCATCAGTCATGACCATTGCTGGCAATTCACCACCAGTTAGCACATAGTCACCCATAGAAATTTCATCCGTCACTAAATGTTGACGTATACGTTCATCATACCCTTCATAGTGACCACAAATAAATACAAGATGCTCCGCTTCACTTAATTCTTGCGCGATAGCTTGGTTAAATGGACGACCTTGAGGACACATTAAAATCACACGTGTGTCTGGGGTTTTATCAATACTTTCCATTGCATTGAATACAGGTTCAGGTTTCAATACCATGCCTTGACCACCACCAAATGGATAGTCATCAACTTGACCATGTTTATTTTCAGCAAAATTTCTAAAGTTTACAGTATTTACCTGTAACACTGATTTCTCTTGAGCACGTTTTAAAATCGAATGATTCAAAACACCTTCAAACATTTCTGGAAAAAGTGTTAAAAAATCTATTTTCATTAATCTAACAATCCTTCCATTGGTGTTATTGTGATACTTCTACCTTCCACATCGACATCTTTAACCACATCAGCAATATACGGAATAAGATATTCTTTGTTACCTTTAACAACCCAAACATCGTTAGCACCTGTTTCAAATATTTCTGTCACACGTCCAATTGCAGTTCCTTCATCATCAAATACAGTACAACCTATTATATCTGAATAGAAATATTCATGTTCGGCTAATTCTATTTCATCATGATCACGTTCTTGTAATAATGTTGCACCCTTTAAATATTCTATATCATTAATATTATTAATTCCTTCAAACTTAAGCATATGCAAGCCTTTATGCATTCTGTGGCTACTAATCTTAAACGTTTCTGCTTCTTTACCCTCAGCTTGAATTAGTACAGATTCTCCAGGTTGGAATCGAGTATCTGTAAAATCTGAATGTGATTTAATCTTAATTTCACCTTTAACACCATGTGTGTTTACAAATTTACCAATTTCAACTTTCATTATTTTTCCTCCGTCATCATTACAACTATCTTCATAGGTAATGAAACTAAATAAAATTCGTAATCCATTATAACACGGATTGAGATAGCTGTAATACGTTATCGTTTAGAAGTAGTATTTACTAAAATAAATAAAAATTATTCAAGTAACTCGAACAACTAATCCAGTATTTCTTATTAGCAATCCGCTATTTTCAGGCAATAAGTTTGTTATTTCTAAGATTGAAATCACGGCTTAAATCACCCTATTTACCGTTTAGCTTTCAAATTCAATATTGACCAATAAAAAAAGATGATTTCTACTTTAGATAAAAGTAAAAATCATCTTCTAGACTATGTTATAACCTTTTAGTTCTAACATATTCAAAATAAATCAATACGTTCGATTTATTATTATTTTTGTTCGTCGAATTTTTTCAAGATACCTTCTCTTGATAAGATGTTACGTACAGTATCAGTTGGTTTTGCACCTTGTGATAACCATTTTAATGCTAATTCTTCGTCGATTTTAACTTCTGGTGCATTTACATTGTTAGGGTTGTAAGTACCGATTTGTTCGATGTTACGACCGTCACGTGGCGCACGAGCATCAGCTGCTACAATACGATAGAATGGATTTCTTTTTGAACCTAAACGTGTTAAACGTAATTTAACTGCCATTTATATTCTCTCCTTTATGTTCTTAATATTTTTATTTTCTACAAGAAATAATATTAACAGTTCTGCAGTACTTTGTAAAGAGTTTTTTCTTTACCAATATTGAATCTCTATTTTTAAACTGTGACTTTTAGTCCTTCACCTGATTTGTATTTAAATTTAAACTTTTGCACAACTTGACATGCTTTATTAAAAGCTATACATTGAAGTTAAATTAAATAACGCATGCACTAGGGGTGTTTTTTAAAACTGAGATGAGCTAAACTCAAACCCTTCGAACCTGATCTAGCTAAGACTAGCGTAGGAAAGTGTTACCAATATGATAATGAAACTGATAGTCTTTTTTGACGTATTCATATACTTTTTGATACACAACTTTCCTAGAGAGGGTTGTGTATTTTTTTATTTAATAAATCAATGATGAGGTGAATATATGACTAAAACAATTTTAATCACAGGTAGTAGCAGAGGGTTAGGTGCAACGATAGCACGAACATTAGCTACACAAGGTCATAATGTAATTATAAATTATTTTAAAAGTAAAGATTTAGCTGAACAACTCGTACGTGAAATTGGTGAATCACAGGCTATCGCTTTACCAGCAGATATTACTGATAGAAACCAAGTTGATGAAATGATTGCACATGCAACAGAACATTTTGGGCAAATAGATGCGGTCATAAATAATGCGCTCGTAGGATTTAAATTTGATCCCACAGCACAAAAAGCATTTATAGATTTAAGTTGGGAGGACTATCAACAACAACTCGACGGCACGTTAAAAGGCGCTTTCAATGTGACTCAAGCAGTCGTTAAACAATTTATCTCAAGAGAAACAGGAACTATTGTTTCGATTGGTACAAATCTTTATCAAAATCCAGTCGTACCCTACCATGAATATACTACTGCAAAAGCAGGTTTAATAGGATTCACACGAAATATCGCCGCTGAATTAGGTCAATTTGGTATTAATGCAAATGTTGTATCTGGCGGTTTACTAAAGACTACTGACGCAAGTGCAGCGACGACACAAGAAGTATTTGATCTTATTGCTCAAACCACACCATTAAGACAAGTCACATCACCTCAAGATGTAGCAAATATGGTAAGCTACCTCATTTCTGATCAAGCTAAAGGGATAACTGGTCAGAACTTTACAGTTGATGGTGGATTAACAATGAATTAAGAAATGGAGGATGAATCATCTTATGACACAAACTCGTCAACTTAACATCGGTGTATTAATTTATGGATGCGGTCATCATCATGCGGCTTGGCGTATGAGCAATTCAAGTGTTGAACGTATAGGAGATATCTCGTATTATCAATCATTAGCTCAAATTGCAGAACGTGGATTATTTGATGCGATATTTTTTGCAGATAATCAATCTTTTCCAGCACAATCACCAAGTGATATGCCCGCATTTTGGTTTGACCCTTTGGTCAATTTAGCTGCAATAGCCCAAGTTACGCAATACGTTGGATTAGTTGCAACGATTTCCAGTACCTTTGCTAATCCATATACAGCAGCTAGACAACTCTTAAGTATTGATCATATGAATAACGGACGTGCAGGTTGGAACTTAGTAACATCTATGACTGATTTAGAAGCAGCAAACCACAGTATGGAGCGTCTACCAGATCATGATACACGCTATGAAAAAGCAGACGAATTCGCTCAAGTAATGAATCTGTTGTTAGATTCGTGGACAACGGCAGATTTCTTACATAATAAAGCAGAAAATACTTTAATCAACGCGGATGCAATTCAGCCAATTCATTTTAAAGGTCATTATTTCGATGTCCAAGGACCACTAACGACACCTGGAAGTCCTCAAGGCAAACCCATTGCAATGCAAGCTGGTGCCTCAGATCAAGGTATCACCTTGGCAACTAAGTATGCAGATGCTATCTATGCAGTCGCTTGGAACCTAAAGCAAGCTACAGCATTTCGCCAAAAATTAAATAATAAATTAACATCGGTTGGAAAACCAACGAACAGCTTAAAGGTGTATCCAGGTTTAGTTACCTATGTCGGAGAAACTTATGCTGAAGCTTACGCCAAAAAACGTCAATTGGACGAGTCCTTAGCTATTGATACAGCATTAAATCAATTAAAGTTCTTTATTCGCCAAGATTGTCATAGTTGGGATTTAGACGAACCTATACCACCCTTACCGCCTGTAGAGAACTTTACAGGCCCCAAAGGTCGTTACCAAACTGTACTAGAAATTATCAATGATAAAAATCCTACACTGCGTGAATTATTGGGTTACCTTAGCGCTGGTGGCGGACATTTAACGTTGATAGGTACACCTACTCAAATCGTTGACGAAATGGAAAGATGGTTTAATGCTGGCGTTGCAGACGGTTTTAATTTAATGCCACCGGTGTTTCCTAATAGTTTAGAAGATTTCGTTGATTATATCGTACCGGAACTACAAAAACGAGGACTTTATCGCATTGAATATGAAGGAACTACATTTAGAGAAAATATTGGCCTTTAGTAAAAATTTTTTGTAACTTTAACACATTGAAATACAATGCATTCAATTAGTATAATTAACTATAATTACATTAACAAGGATACTATTGTTATTGATAACCATTGGTTCATTACCCACATTAATAATTATAATTCCATAGATAAATGAGCAATATGAATATAAAACATAAACTAAAAAACCCTTCAAAGTTATCAAATCATTGATTACCTTGAAGGGATTTCTCTTTTTCAAATTAATAGTAATATTGCGAGATTAGGTTAGTGGATTCAACTATCATCTAGCACTAACATTGCTTATAGCACTTTATTGATTGTTAAACGGTTAAATATCTTCTAGGACTAACCTACTAAGCAAATTGAATTAGAATGGTAAGTTCATACCATTTAACATATTCTCCATTTGCTTACGTTTACCTTTTTTACCTTTTCCGCCACCAGAAAATTGTTTCATCATTTTCTTCATATCATTAAATTGTTTCATCAATCTGTTCACTTCTTGTACCGAACGTCCTGAACCTTTAGCAATACGTTTCTTACGTGATACATTTAAACTATCTGGATCATTACGTTCAGCCGGTGTCATAGATTGAATAATCGCTTTAATATGGTCGATCTGTTTCTCATCCATATTTAAGTTATTGATACCTTTCATCTTGTTCATTCCAGGAATCATTTTCATAATATCGTCAAGCGGACCCAGGTTTTTGACTTGGTCTAATTGTTCCAAGAAATCCTCAAGCGTAAATGATGAAGTGCGCATTTTCTTCTCAAGATCCTTAGCTTTATCAGCATCGACATCTTGTTGAGCCTTTTCAATTAAACTTAGCACATCACCCATACCAAGTATTCTTGAAGCCATTCTTTCCGGATGGAATGGTTCCAATCCATCTAATTTTTCACTCATACCCACAAATTTAATAGGTTTTTGTGTTACAGAACGAATTGAGAGTGCTGCCCCACCACGTGTATCACCATCTAATTTAGTCAGTGTTACGCCTGTTAATTCAAGTTGCTCATCAAATGATTGCGCTACATTTACTGCGTCTTGACCTGTCATGGCATCCACAACTAACATAATTTCATTCGGTTTCGTAATTTCTTTAACATCTGTTAATTCTTGCATTAACGCTTCATCAACGTGTAAACGTCCAGCTGTATCAATAATTACAAAATCTAAATGCTCTGCTTTAGCATGTTGAATTGCATTTTCGACAATTTGTTGTGGTTTAACTTGATCTCCTTCACTATAAACAGGAATATCAATTTGCTTACCAACGGTTTGCAATTGGTCAATTGCTGCAGGTCTATAGATATCAGCTGCTACGAGTAATGGTTTTTTATTATATTTCTTTCGCATTAATAACGCTAACTTACCAGCTGTAGTTGTTTTCCCTGCACCTTGTAAACCTACCATCATAATTACTGTTGGTGGTTTATTTGCCATTGTTATCGTTGAGTTTTCCCCACCCATCAATTGAGTCAGTTCCTCTTGTACGATTTTGATTACTTGTTGACCAGGTGTTAATGACTTCATTACATCTGATCCTAAAGCTCTATCTGATACAGTTTTGATAAATTCCTTAACAACTTTAAAGTTAACATCGGCTTCTAATAACGCCAATCGCACTTCTCGCATCATAACCTTAATATCGGCTTCAGTTACTTTACCTTTGCCTCGAATCTTTTGCATTGTGTCTTGCAAGCGATCGGATAATCCTTCAAATGCCATATCAAATACCCTCCTTTTTGCTCTATATTAATTTATGCTTATTCTAAATCTTCCAAAGCTTGTATATATTGTTTAATCTTCTCAGAATCATTTACATTTAATTTCATCTGTTCATATATTTCTTGTCTTAATTCAAAATTTTTATATAAACCTAACTTTGTCTCATAATCTTCAACTAGGTCGCCAGTTCTTCTAATATTATCATACACTGCTTGTCGACTCACATCAAACGTATCAGCAATTTCACTCAACGAATAATCTTGTAAATAAAATAATTCAAGATAATTGCGTTGTTTCTTTGTCAATAGTGCTTGATAAAAATCAAACAAGTAATTCATTCTAATCGTTTTAATTAAATCATTATTTTGGCTCATCTGATCGACCTTCTACTGAACCAGTGTCAAGTTGATCAGACGTCAACTCACTATCCCCATCTTCAGATACTTCAACATTTTGTTCAATCATATCTGCAAATAATCCGTAAACATAACTTTCTGGGTTAAATGGTTGTAAATCATCTAATTTTTCACCTAATCCAACATATTTAACAGGTATGTGGAGCTCATTTCTAATCGCTAAGACAATACCACCTTTAGCCGTTCCGTCAAGTTTCGTTAGCACAATACCTGTCACGTTTGTAACTTCTTTGAATGATTTAGCTTGTGAAAGTGCGTTTTGACCTGTCGTTGCGTCTAAGCACAACAAGACTTCATGAGGAGCATCAGGTACTGCACGTCCAATGACACGTTTAACTTTTTCAAGCTCATTCATTAGGTTGGATTTATTTTGTAAACGTCCAGCTGTATCACAGATTAAGATATCGACACCCTTACTTTTGGCTGCATTAATTGCATCATACATCACTGCAGCAGGATCTGAACCTTCACTTTGGCTCGTCACTTCTACACCAACACGCTCTCCCCAAACCTTAAGTTGCTCTATCGCACCTGCTCTAAACGTATCACCTGCGGCTAGCATTACCTTTTTACCTTCAGCTTGATATCGATGTGCTAATTTACCAATTGTTGTTGTTTTACCAACACCATTGACACCAACCATTAAGATGACATTCAATCTACCATCTTCCAGATTCATGACTTCTGAATGTTCATCGTCTTGATGATAAATTTCAACAATTTTTTCAACGATAACTTCACGTAAATCTTCAGTCTCAGTGATATTTCTACGCTTTGCTTCATCGCGTAATTCTTCAACTAATTGCATTACAGTATTAAATCCGTCATCTGACGTAAGTATCAGTTCTGCTCATGCTGCAAAGAAGTCT
>NZ_JBICNX010000455.1:0-383 GCF_043107035.1 Staphylococcus sp. 231237_7MaSpsaltlick | reverse complement strand
AGCTTGTAGTTACTTCTAAAGATAAAGAGGGCAACACATCCGAAGAAGCGACGACAACAGTAGTAGACACAACAGCACCAGAAGCACCAACGGTGAATGAGGTAACAAGTGAAGATACACAAGTCAAAGGTACTGCAGAGCCAGGCTCAACGGTAACCGTAACATTCCCAGATGGCACAACAGCAACAGGTACAGCAGATGACGAAGGCAACTATACAGTAGAAATCCCATCAAATGTGGACTTGAATGGTGGAGAAGATATCGTAGTTACTTCTAAAGATAAAGAGGGCAACACATCCGAAGAAGCGACGACAACAGTAGTAGACACAACAGCACCAGAAGCACCAACGGTGAACGAGATAACAAGCGAAGACACAACAGTT
>NZ_JBICNX010000454.1:0-383 GCF_043107035.1 Staphylococcus sp. 231237_7MaSpsaltlick | reverse complement strand
AAGTTAGTAATTGATGCTACAACACCTGTAGGGGCTGATAAGGCACGCGATACTGAATTGCTAGGTACACCAAAAGACACTGATAAGTGGAGAGAAATTCTAGATAACATGGTGAATAGAAAGGAAGATTAATATGATTTGTCCAAGATGTGATTCGAAAAGTGTGAATTTATTAACTAAGGCTCCTAAAGATAATGCATGGGAGGTATATATTTGTGATACTTGTACATTCTCATGGCGTAATACAGAAAGTGAACATATCACCAATCCCGAAAAATATAATCCTGATTTTAAATTAAGACCAGAGACATTCACACATTTAGATCAAATACCACCTATCCCAAATTTGAAAGGTAAGTAATAGGAGGTAATAGAGTATATGG
>NZ_JBICNX010000453.1:0-385 GCF_043107035.1 Staphylococcus sp. 231237_7MaSpsaltlick | reverse complement strand
ATTTACAAGTCCATCAAT
Organism: Staphylococcus sp. 231237_7MaSpsaltlick; assembly: GCF_043107035.1. Classification (NCBI taxonomy): domain Bacteria; kingdom Bacillati; phylum Bacillota; class Bacilli; order Caryophanales; family Staphylococcaceae; genus Staphylococcus; species Staphylococcus sp. 231237_7MaSpsaltlick. Next base: position 367 of record NZ_JBICNX010000453.1, on the reverse strand, counting down.
TTGGTTGAATGTACGTTTTGTTTCTTTAATGACATGTTCCCAATCCGCTGTCTGTGTTACGTCATGTTTGATGAAAATTGCATTTTCTCCTAATTTGTCAGCTAAGTTTTGTCCATCGTTTTCATTAATATCTGTAATTACAACCTTTGCGCCTTCTTCGACAAATAATTTAGCATGCGATGCGCCCATGCCATTGGATCCCCCGGTGACAATTATTACTTTATCTTTTAATCTATCCATATGTCATATTCCTCCTAATTACATTTCATTATAAGGTTCATATTTGGAATATATATGTTCTTGTCTACTTCTATCATAAAATGTAGTAGCTGCACCATTTTTGCGGTTGTCATATAGTTCATCTAAA
>NZ_JBICNX010000452.1:0-385 GCF_043107035.1 Staphylococcus sp. 231237_7MaSpsaltlick | reverse complement strand
GATATAAAGCATTATGTTTTTTTATTTAATCAAGGGAATTCTACGATAGAAAAAAGACGTGAAATTTTAAGTGAACACAAGGAAAGTATAAAAAATGAAATTAAAAGCAAGTTAGATTGTCTAGATCAGATTAACTATAAATTAGGTGTTTATGATGAATTATCACGTAACGTTAGTACAGATATTATAAACAAGGATTGCCTTATTTGACCTAAAGTGTAGTTCAAGGTTTATCATTAATTATATATTTAATTAGTGGAGGCGTATAATATGAATAATATAAAAGACAAAGTTATCCTCATAACGGGAGCATCAAGTGGTATAGGAAAAGCAACCGCCACATCATTAGCACAACAGGGCGCAAAATTAGTATTAGCAGCAAGAA
>NZ_JBICNX010000451.1:0-386 GCF_043107035.1 Staphylococcus sp. 231237_7MaSpsaltlick | reverse complement strand
TTTAATAGTTTTGAGGAGTTCTTTGAGTACAAGCAATATTTCACTGGCCAATTAAGTAGGGCAATTGAAATTTATTCAAATAAAAAATAAGCATACTTATTCATCAAAATACCCACCTAACATTATAGATGGGTATTTTTAAATTTTGCTATATAATTGATTTAAAGTTGTAAGTAATTCATTTTCAAATTCGTTATTTAGCTTCTCAACTTTTGTATATAGCTCTTTATTAGTTGTACTTAAGTCAATAGTCACAGATTCACTTTCATTCTTATACATACTTTCGTAACTGTAATTTAATTCAATTGAAGAATCATAGTCTGCTGATAAAACAATACAAGTCGCAGATTGATTGGGCATATATCTTCTCTTTTTGAGCTTCAAAA
>NZ_JBICNX010000450.1:0-388 GCF_043107035.1 Staphylococcus sp. 231237_7MaSpsaltlick | reverse complement strand
TATAAAGGCAGGATATAGTCCACAGAGCGCCCATGTACAGGGCAGTAGACTATTAAAGAATGAAAAGATATCTAAATATATTAAAGAGCAAAAAGAAGAGTATATGGACGAAAGTGTATTAACTGCTAAAGAGCTATTGCACATACTTACAAATGCTGCTACTGGTGACGAGACAGAAACTAAAGAAGTAGTTGGAAAACAAGGGGAATTTGTAGAGAATCCAGATACAGGACGTAAGATGTTAGTGTATAGTGAACGTATAGAGATGGTGGAGGTGCCAATCAAAGCAAGTGATCGTTTAAAAGCGCGTGATTTATTAGGTAAGTATCATAAGATATTTACTGATAAAGTTGATATAAATTCACCAGTACCGGTATTCATTAATACA
>NZ_JBICNX010000449.1:0-389 GCF_043107035.1 Staphylococcus sp. 231237_7MaSpsaltlick | reverse complement strand
ATCCAATACCAATACCTATTAGTTTACCATTGTCATCTTTAATTAAATTTTTATAAATAGCTTTCAGTTCTTCTAGTGAAATTCCTCTATATGTAATGAAGTCTTCAGGTATTTTATAATTACTAATTGATGAGTTTAGGTTTCTTATATCTTCAAATACTGAACAATATGCACTTGGATTTTGATGTACAGGTGTAGATTGTCCATTAAACTCACCTTTTAAGAAACCATTAATGAATTCTGCTTTAGGTGTCGTATAATCAGAAATAGATTTTTGTATATTTTTTGGTAATTGATCTATATAATTTGTACCATCATTAACCACTTTTACGCTTGTCTTGTTATCTGGTTCTTTTATCTGAGAATAGTCAATATTCTTTTTAACATAC
>NZ_JBICNX010000448.1:0-389 GCF_043107035.1 Staphylococcus sp. 231237_7MaSpsaltlick | reverse complement strand
GCTATACACGATTTCAAAAATTTATACTACACTAAATAAATATAAAGGCTATAATCGCTTGCCTTTTTCAATTTATTTTGGTTGGGTTACTGTTGCTACTATAGTTAATATTTTCACTTTAGTTTTAAATAATAATATTGAGACAATATTAGGCTTGAATGAACTGACTTGGACAATAATAATATTAATTATTGCTACATTAATAGGTGTTTTTATTTCTATTTTCTTTAAAGACTGGTTGTATCCACTTGTTATTATATGGCCTTACTTCGGAATATATGTTGAAAATAAAAATATTTATTCAAGCTTGGATATTACATTGATTTTAGCAAGTTTATCATTAATCATTGTTTCTATTATTATAGGTTTTCAAAGAAAAAATTATAATC
>NZ_JBICNX010000447.1:0-391 GCF_043107035.1 Staphylococcus sp. 231237_7MaSpsaltlick | reverse complement strand
GATAGAGAATAATAGAAGCCTGTAATGTTCTTCTTTTTCTGAATCATTCATTGAATTTCCTATAATAACTATATAGCCCTGTTTCTAGAGCTTGCATACAAGTTCTTGAATAATTTCCCCAAAAAAAGGATTAGCCACTGTTGGGAAGAGTAGGCCAATAATTTTAGTTTCTTGTTGAAAAAGTTGACGTGCTGCTGAATTAGGTTGATAATTTAAAGTTTTCATTGCCTTATGAACTTTATCTACAGTCTTTTGACTTAAGTATCCACGATTATTTAGAACGCGAGAAACAGTTGTTTTTGAAACATTTGCAAGTTTAGCAACATCCTCTAATTTAGGTTTCATATTAAGCACCCCTAGTAAAATGATAAATATTATTAAATACAGTTTA
>NZ_JBICNX010000446.1:0-391 GCF_043107035.1 Staphylococcus sp. 231237_7MaSpsaltlick | reverse complement strand
AACATATAACCAATTGTGACGTTTTCCCATTTTGAAACGCCATTAGGTTTGCAAAAATATGGCTCGTGGTAAGCCGTGAGGTTGTAGATTATTTTATGAATTACTGTGAAACAGTGTTTCAGCGTTATCAGGGAAAAGTGAAATATTGGATTACGTTTAACGAAATTAATGTGATGTCAACGAAACCTTGGATGGCTGGTGGTATTCAAGAAGATACTGAACAAGCTAGGATGACTGCTGCATATCATCAGTTTCTGGCAAGTGCTAAAGCGGTGCAACTTGCTCACGATATGAGTGGGGCATATCAAGTTGGTATGATGTATAACGGACATATTGCATATCCAGCCAGTCCCGATCCTGCCGACGTCACACGTACAACTCAATTTATGCA
>NZ_JBICNX010000044.1:0-11561 GCF_043107035.1 Staphylococcus sp. 231237_7MaSpsaltlick | reverse complement strand
TATGTTGGTATGAAGAATTAGAAGTTTATTCACTAATGATTTTTTTAATCTCTTCTTTTTAAAAATCATTTTTGATATTTGATTATGTGCAAACGTGTTCTAATTTATATAAATTGAGAAAAGAGCAAGGATTCCTTTTTCAGAAATCATTAATTTATGATTTATTTGATTAAGTAAACAAAGCGCTTAATAGATTAATTATTTTTATTAAGCGCTTTGTATTTTAGATATGTATTGTCTCATTTTCATTTAAACGTATCTTTCTTTATGCATTATTGACTGCTTATAAAGGAACATTGGTAGACAAATGAATAATGATAATAAATACTACATTTATTTATAGATCCTTTGCTTTTTCATTTTTTTGCGTTTTTAATTCCTGGTTTTTAAAGGCTTCTAAAATCTCTGGATGGTTTTCTTTAGCATAAAATACTAACAACGCATCCATAAAATCTATTTTACTGTCTCGTTCTTCTGCTACTAATTCATCAAATAATGGTTTGAAAGTTCTGTGTATTTTAATAGATGTTTTTTCTCTAGTTATTTTTTCTTTCGACATTTAAAATCCTCCTTAAGTATAAAACACTTACAATTTTATTAATGCATCTAAATAAACTGTAATAGTATTTTAGTTAGTTCATCTTTAACTAATTCATTTCAATATTTGCAAAGTTTTTTAATAATATACTCATATTTATTATAAACATTTTGACTTTAGAAAAAGTGGAAATTGTATTATTTTAACCGAAGTAACTATATTATTTTATCTTTGTGATGACATAATTCAACTTATCGGAAGTGCATATGCTTGTAGATTAACAGATGGTATAATAGTGGAGTCGCCTATCTCTGGCGTCAATTTGACGTAGAGAGGAGGTGCATACGCAATGACCGACATCTTTGTAAACATCATGACCACAGCAGCAAGTGGTTGCATCGTTGCTTTATTTGCGAACTGGCTACGCAAACGCAATGATAAATAGGCGACTAGTCACACCAAAAAATCCCCTAACTACTGGCATAGTTAGGGGATTTGGTGCATACATGCACGACATCTTTGTTAATTGCATTATAACATCATAGTGGTTAGGAATGCAAAATCATTAAATTGATATACTATTAAACAAATATACTAATTTAATAAAAATTCAGTTAAACCCTGAGAAGTGGAGGTAATACGTTTTAAATGTAGATAACTGTCATTATGTAAACAAAGAAAGGATTTTAAAAATGAAATATAACCTTGGTGAAAACATTACACAACATAAATTGAATTTTAATAGTATATATAAAAACATAGAAGATATAAATGATGAATTCAGAAAGAAAATATTTGAAACAGTAAAAGTTTTAGATAAAAGTATACCTAATTTAGATGAATTAAAAGATGCTTTAAAGAGCTTTAATAATAATGCAGCTAGAATTAATTCAATTTTTATTAACTATGACTATCCACCAATAGATTTTATCGTTATAAGTGAAGTCATGAATTATATTGAAATGAATTCAAATAATCAAGAGGTAACTATAGAAAATATTAATTTGATAATGACAAGATATTTTGATGAAATTCATTTTGATCGTTTAAAAAGCCAAGTAACCACTTACAACTTACCACAAGAAGAAATTACTATATTAAAAGAGATACTAGATGGATATAAACATGGATATTATTATCTTATAATCCCTGCATTATTAGCAAGATTAGAAGGACTGATATTTAATTCTGTAAATTATGAAGGAAGAACTGATTATAATCTCTTTAATATTGTAATAGAAGAAACAATAAACAAGTACAAATCTAATCATGATTATTATATTGATGATGATTATGACAAAATTAAGGAATACTACAAATCCAAGTTAAAAAGAGCCTTTAAATTTGGCGATAAAAATATAAATGGAATTAATAGACATTCTATCATGCATGGTTATGACAATAAGTATGGAACAAAACAAAATGCAATAATGTTATTTTTGCACTTTGAGTATCTTTATAAATGTTTAACAGAGTTAAATGAAAAGGATAAACAATATATCCGTAATAAAATGGAAAATTATAAAATAAGAAAAGCAAAAAGCGTAATAAACAAAATTGACTGATTAGGGTAAGCCCTAATCAGTCAGTAATGAATGTTTGTGACTTTACCTGCTAATTTAGAATAACTTTTCTTGATAAATGATAAAGCTCAATACATTCACTATTCCATTTTTTATATTTTTCGAAATTCCATTGATAAATTATAAAAGATCCCCTCATTTTCATTAAAATCATTTAATTTTTCTAAACAAATGGCCACTCTCATTATTGTGGATATGAGAGTGGCCATAAATTTTATTTGTTTACTTGTCTATTTAACAAAGGGGATTCTCATTGCATTTATCAATCACTAACTAAATACTTTAAAGCTTTAAAATGATAGACATTAACGAGATTTTAGGTCGTCAGTTGTCATCCATTTATGATTTTTAACCATCTCATCGTTTTCTGTTGATTTATAATCCACCATATAAACGGTTGTTTTTTCTACATCATCAATTTGAGCTTCTGCACCTTTCATACCAGGCATATGGTCAGCTTCTAATTTAACTGTATCACCTTTCTTGAATCCATTTTCAGGGGCATCTGCAACTTCCTCATTAACGACCCATTTGTGATTATTAACTTTTTCATCACCATTTGTAGGTGTGTAACTCACGACATAAGCATAAGTCTCATAAGCACCTTTTACAGTAGCTTCCGCATTTTTCATACCGGGCATATGTCCTGCTGTAATAGTAACTTCATCCCCTTTTTTAAATTTACTATCGTCTGTACGCTTCATATCATCTGGAGCCTTGCTTTCACTTTTATGTTCCATGTGTTCTTCTTCTTTTTGATCTTTAGAACCATTATTTTCTTCTTTACTACCCGTTGAGCAAGCTGATAATACTAATCCTGAAGCTACTATAATTGAGCTCAATTTTTTCATCATATTGAATTCTCCTTATAAATTATTTTGTTACTTTTATTTGTCCCATCATTCCATTATCTTCATGCTCAAGTATGTGACAATGGAACATGTATGTCCCAGTATTTTTAAAAACCACTTCTATTTTGGCTTTTTGTCCAGGTTCCAGAGATATAACGTCTTTTTTGCCTCTCATATCTTCTGAAGGTTTCTTCCCATCCACTGATAAAACTTTAAATTGCGTTCCGTGGATATGGAACGGGTGCTTCATACCACCCATTTTATCTTTGACGTTTTCAATTTCCCAAGTTTCTTTCCGGTTTACCTTTTGTGTGAAATCTATTCTGTTAGGATCGAATTTTTTGCCATTAATAGTAACATTATCGTCCATACCTTCTAATTTGATTTTTTTATCTACTTTTGGAGTAGTGTCTTTGTTAGTACTTTTTTCTTTGTTAATAATTGGTAAAATTACTGTTTCATCATTATCAACAAGATTGACTTTTTCTTCTTTCATTTTAGATAAATCTATTACTATTTCTTTTCTTGCTGAAGGAGCTAAATTAATTTCTTTTAACTTTTTAGTCTTTTCTAAATGGCCGCCTTCTGAAGCAATATATTCAAAACTTTGATTATTACTTAGCTTAAGATTTAAATCCCGAGCATTGGAGCCATTTAAAAGTCTCAAACGTATTTTTCCTTCTTTTGTTGTTAATTTAGGATCTACTTTCCCATTCACAAGGACTGTATCACCTTGAGTACCATCTTCATCTTTCGTTTTTGTATAATTTAATTTTTTAGATACAAATGTTTTATCTTGGATTATTATAGGCAAATCATTTTTCCCATAATTGCTAGGATAATTATTCTTTTTGTCATCCTCTATATATAATAACCCTGATAAACCATTATAAACTTGTTTAGCTGTATTTGGGGAGGGGTGGGGATGATACCATAATGTAGCAGCCTCTTGTTTAACCTCAAATTTTATTGTTTTTTCTTTTCCTGGTTTTATAACTTGAGAAGGGCCTCCATCCACTTTTCCATCTATTTCTAACCCATGCCAATGAAATGTTGTATTTTCATCTAAGTTGTTGACTAACTTAATTTTAACCTTATCTCCTTTTTTTAATTTTAAAGTTGGCCCAAGTAAATTTCCATTGTATCCTAAAGTGTTAGAGAAATTACCTTTGTAAAATTCTGTCTTTCCTTTCTGCGCTTTTAATGTATAACTTTTATAACCATTGTTATCTTTTTTAGGATCTAAAACTTTGGGAAATGTTATTTCATTTTTTCCTTGTGAAGAATTCAAATTTTTTCTTTCGTCATGACTTTTCATATCCATCATATCATTTCGCTTTTGATCATTTTCTTTCATGTCCATCATGTTGTGCTTACCTTCTGCAAAAGTATCATTAGGAACCATAAACATTATAGAAAATAACGTAATTAAAATTGTGAACATTTTTTTATACATTATATTTACCTCTTTTATTTTAATTTTAATGTAAATGCATTAATTGCTACGATGATCGTACTTAAAGACATAAGTATTGCACCCACAGCAGGTGATAATATTAAACCAATAGAAGCTAATATACCAGCTGCAAGAGGAACTGCAATCACGTTATATCCTGCGCCCCACCATAAATTTTGAACCATTTTTTTCATCGTATTTTTTGAAAGGGACAAAAAATTGATAATATCAGAAGGATTACTTTTAACGAGTATGACATCCCCCGATTCAACAGCTACATCTGTCCCTGCGCCAATTGCCATACCAATATCTGCTCTAATAAGGCTTGGCGCATCATTGATACCATCACCAACCATCATGATTTTGCTACCATTGCTTTGATAATCTTGGATAATACTTTCTTTATCTTCGGGCATCAATTGCGCGTGGACATCACTAATACCTAATTCTTCAGCCACTGTTTGTGCCACTTCTTTATTATCGCCTGTAAGCATGACTGGCGTAATGTTTCTCGATAATAAATCCGAAACCATTTGTTTTGAACTTTCTTTAATTTTATCGCCTTGTGCGATAATACCAATAACTTGTCGGTCATGAATTAGATAACTAATAGAATTCCCTTGTTGAGCGAGATTCGTAAATTGTTCTTTATTATAATCAAAATTGCTTTTATCGAGATAAGAAACATTCACTATTTTGAGTTTTTTATTATCAACTGTGCCTTCTAAGCCTACACCTGGAATATTATTAACTTCTTGAGGAGTAGCATATGAAATATTTTTGCCTTTAGCAAAATCAACAATACCAGTGGCAAGTGGATGATTAGAGTTACTTTCTAATGAAGTAAATAGACTCAATATTTCTTCATTATTTAGCTCGTTCGTAAAACTTTCATAGTGATTCACTGAAAAGTTACCTTCAGTAAGTGTCCCAGTTTTATCCATCATGATGTAATCAATGTGTTGTGCGATTTCTACAGATTCTCTGTTTTTTATGATTAAACCATTATGTGCGCCTATAGAAGTAGAACGTGCTGTAACTAAAGGTATTGCCAATCCCAATGCATGAGGACAAGCAATAACTAATACGGTTACAAGTCGTTCGAGTGCGAAATCAACGTTATTTTGAATAAGCATCCATACAATAAATGAAATCAGCCCAATTCCTACGGCAAAGTAAAACAAATAACCTGCGACTTTATCCGAGAGGAGTTCAGCTTTTGACTTATCGTTTTGCGCTTGGTTAACAAGACCCATAACTTGAGATAGGTAGCCGTTTTCACCCGTAGCTGTCACTTTAACTTGTACTGTGCCTGAACCATTAATTGAACCCCCAATAACATCATCATTATGAGTTTTATGAACTTTTTTTGATTCGCCAGTAACTAATGATTCATCAATTGATGTTTCTCCTTGAACAATGATTCCGTCTGTGGGTATACTTTCGCCTGCTCTGACTTCCACAATATCGTCAATATAAATATCTGATATTTTAACTTCTTCTCGTTGATTATTATCAATCAGTTTCACTGCAGTATTAGGTAAAAGTTCTGCCATTTTCTTCAGTGCATTGCCTGCATTACCTACTGCGTTCATTTCAATCCAATGACCTAATAACATGATTAAAATTAAAGTCGCTAATTCCCAGAAAAAGTCCATTGTATGTGTGGATGAACCACTGAAATTATTCATATAAAAGGCGTATAAACTATAAATATAAGCAACTGAAATACCTAGAGCAACAAGCGTCATCATTCCAGGTTTTTTAGTTGAAATTTCATCTTTAGCCCCTGATAAAAATGGCTTTCCTCCATAAAAGAATAAAATAGTAGCAAGAATTAATACAATCCAATCTGACCCTGTAAATGAAAATTGAAACGGTAATTTAACCCCCATCATGGGTGATAAAATAATAATCGGTATCGCAAAAATCAAAGAAATAAAGAATTTACTTTTAAAATTCCCATGATGATGATGTGCATGATCGCCATGACTAGCGTGATTCTCATGTTCTTGATGGCTATGATTCTCATGATTTTGATGTTTTTCATTATTCGGCAAAATAAAACCTCCTAATTTTATATTTTTAGAGATAGTAATAAGATAATGTGAGTATAACATATACCCCCTGGACGTATATATTATTTAGTATTTTTTATTTTTCAGCGTTCAGAAAATTTGATAGCCATTTAAATAGAAACTTTAGTCTTGGTTTGTCCATCGCCAAAGAAATTGTGGCATTGCATGGGGGAATATTGAAGTTGAGAGCAAACTAGGCAAAGGCGCTGGTTTTATACTTGATATCCTGATTATCATTATGACTGTGGTAAACCGACGTCCAAGAGGTATATTCATATTGCTGGGTTAAATTGCTGTGTTTCCAGGCACATACTTATTTTATATTCGTTTCTTTAGTTGCAAGAAATAAAAACGTGGCACATGGGGGCTTTATCTCCAATGTGCCACTCCTTATATTATTTGGTTTTGTTTACGCGATTTCTTTACAAGCTTCTACACATTTAAAGCACGTCTCTGCACAATTTTGACAATGGTCATGGTTATGCTTCTGACATTCATTACCACATGCTCCGCATACTTTGGCGCATATTGTCGCCAAATCAGAAGCAAATGGTGAATTTCTTGTTAGCGATTGTTCTAAAAATGCACAGATGTCTGCGCATTCACGATCCAGACGGATGCACTCTGCCATCATTGTCATGTCTTTTTCCTTCAAACAGGCATCGTAACAATGATTACACGCTTCCATACATTCATGTAGCGTTTGAACCAGATTGTAATATTGTTTATCAGTCATTTGATACACCTCCAATGAAATCTAAATCTCTTAAATTAATTCCCATTCTATTTAGTAAATAAACCGATAATTGCTGAACTCCATAGAAACTGCGCAGGATTTTAATATCAAATGTACTTCTCTTAATATTTTCTTTCTTTTTTAATTCTGTATATAGTTTGCCTTGTTATACCGACTTTTTTAGCTATCTTACTAATTGACATTTCTTTATTCAGTAGTTCAACAATACGATAATAAACAAGTCTTTTTTGAGGGTCTTTAGCATCGGGAGAATACAGAACAGGTCTTCCTTTATAAATACCTTTTTCTTTGACTACTTTAATACCTTGAGCTTGTCGACGTTTACTTTCATTTCTTTCTTGTTCTGAAATCATTGCCAATATTTGAATGATTAAATCTTTCATAAACTTATCTAGTAATGGATTACCAATCACTTCATTCATCATGGGTAAACTCGTTATCATTAATTGAACTTCTTTATCTTTTAAATAATTAACTGTTTGGATTATTTCATCGTAATTTCTTCCTAGTCTATCAATAGACTCAATAATTAAACGATCTCCCATTCTTAAAAAATTTAATACTTCTTGAAATACAGGTCGATTTTCTATAGATTTCCCTGATTGTTTTTCAGTGAAGATTTTCTCAGCACCAAAAGATTGCAAATTTTCAATTTGTCTATCCAAATTTTGATCAACGGTAGAAACTCTTGCATATCCAACTATCATTTTTAACACCCTTTCTCATACACCCTAATCATACAAACGAATGTAGCATGTCAATTTACTTGCTATATGAGAATTTTTTAACTTTATAAATAAGAAAGAGAAGTACAAATATTAGTTGTACTTCTCTTTCTTATTTATAAAACAATTTGAATAATCGCAATAATAATTAAAATACTGATGATCCACTTTTGTACAAAACTAGGGAGTTTTTTACCTAATTTTAAACCTAACGGAGCGAAAATAATACTCCCTATTATTAAAAATAACGCATCTTCTAAAGGAATGTAACCTTGTATAAGTTTAATGATAAAGGCGCCAATTGAAGATATAAAAGCAATTACTATACTATTAGCAACCACCGTATTCATTGGTAATTTGAATAAAACTAATAATATAGGAATAATAATAAAGGCGCCGCCTGCTCCAACTATACCCGAAATGATGCCAACGAAAAGACCCACAATAACCAATAAAGGCTTATTAAAGGAAGATTGGTCTGAACTAGGTTTTACGTTAATAAACATTAATATTAATGCAAGTAAAGCAATGATAATATACACCATATTTACAAATGTAGCATCAAATAAATTTGCTAGCAAAGCCCCTAACATGCTCCCTATAATCATACCTCCTCCCATATAAAGGACCAACTGGGGTGAGAATTCTGGTTTTTTTCTTGCTTTCAAAGAGCCACTTAAGGTACTGAAAAAGACTTGGCTAGAAGTAAGTCCTGATGCGATATACGCGCTATATGCAGGAGCCCCAAATAGTGGCGGTAACAATAAAATGGCTGGGTAAATAATAATAGCGCCACCTATACCTACTAGACCAGATATAAATCCTCCGAACACTCCGATGAGCAACATAATGATAATATTTATAATATCCATTATTTACTTTTCACCAATAAGTTAACAGCTTCATTAATGATTTCTTGTGAATCTTCATTGTTGTCATCAGCTGAATTGACGCATTCAATTAAATTTTCGCTAATAATAATCCCCATTAATCTTTGTAATGAACTTTTTGAAGCACTAAGTTGCGTAATCACATCTTTACAATGCTTTTCTTCTTCCATCATTTTTACAACGCCATTTAATTGCCCTTGTACTCTATTAATACGATTGATCATGTTTTTATCATAATTCATAGTAATTTCCTCCACTTTTAATTGAATAGAGTCATAATAATAAATTAAAACAAGTTTGTCAAATACGTGCGGGGGTATTTGACAAAAAGAGTTATATCTTTTAACATACCCTTATAGGTATTTAACAGGAGGTTATTATGAAACAATATAATGAAAAACATATTAATGATTTAAGTAAATCAGAATTAGAAAAATTAACTTCTCAAGGTCAATTGATTGATGTAAGAACACAAGAAGAATATGAATTGGGGCACATCAATGGTTCCACACTGCATCCTGTAGATGAGATTGAGTCGTTCAATAAAGACAAAAATAAAACCTATTATGTACACTGTAAAAGTGGTAACAGAAGTGCTAAAGCTAGTAAATATTTAGCTGAACAAGGTTATGACGTTGTAAATTTAGACGGCGGCTATAAAGCTTATGAAGAAAAAAACGTCAGCGATGATACAAAAGAAGAAAACACAAATGTAGAAATTAAAGCAGAGCGTAAACAATTAAACTATAGTGGTCTTCAATGTCCAGGCCCTATTGTAAATATCAGTAAAGAAGTAAAAAATATTCAAGAAGGTGACCAAATTGAGGTTACAGTCACAGATCCAGGATTCGCAAGTGATATTAAAAGCTGGGCGAAACAAACGGGACACACATTAGTAAAACTTGATGGGGGTGACAATGAAATTAAAGCGATTATTCAAAAAGAACAACCCAAAGATTTAGAAGTGAGTCATACGTCTAAAGGCACTACAATTGTACTATTTAGTGGAGAATTAGATAAAGCAGTGGCAGCAATGATTATTGCGAATGGTGCTAAAGCTGCAGGAAGAGATGTAACCATCTTTTTCACTTTCTGGGGACTTAACGCGTTGAAAAAAGCGCAAACAGCTAACGTTAAAAAGAAAGGTATCGCAAAAATGTTTGATTTTATGTTGCCAAAAACACCCTTGAAAATGCCACTCTCTAAAATGAATATGTTCGGTTTAGGTAATATCATGATGCGCTACGTAATGAAAAAGAAAAATGTTGATTCATTACCATCACTTATCGACCAAGCAATCGACCAAGATATCAAATTAATCGCATGTACGATGAGCATGGATGTCATGGGCATTAAGAAAGAAGAATTAAGAGACGAAGTTGAGTACGGCGGTGTAGGCACTTATATAGGTGATACTGAAAACGCGAGTCATAATTTATTTATTTAATTAAATCTATTAAAATAAGGAGTTCTTTATATGTTTTTTAAACAATTTTACGATAACAATTTATCTCAAGCATCTTATTTAGTTGGCTGTCAACGCACAGGAGAGGCAATAATAATTGACCCTGTACGTGACTTAACAAAATATATGGAAGTTGCAGATAGCGAAGGTTTTACAATTACACAAGCTGCAGAAACCCATATCCACGCTGATTTTGCTTCAGGCATTAGAGATGTGGCAGAACAATTAAATGCAAACGTATATGTATCTGGCGAAGGTGACGATGAATTAAGTTATCGTAATATGCCAGAACAAACACATTTTGTTAAACATCAAGATATTATTCATGTAGGTAACATTAAATTAGAAGTATTGCATACACCTGGTCATACCCCAGAGAGTATTAGTTTCTTACTCACGGATGAAGGTGGCGGCTCAAGTGTTCCAATGGGTTTATTTAGTGGTGACTTTATTTTTGTTGGTGATATCGGTAGACCCGATTTACTAGAAAAATCAGTTCAAGTCGAAGGTTCTACAGAAGTTAGTGCGAAACAAATGTATCAATCTATAGAAAGTGTTAAAGATTTACCAGATTATATTCAAATTTGGCCAGGCCACGGTGCTGGAAGTCCTTGTGGTAAAGCATTAGGCGCCGTACCAATGTCTACGCTAGGTTATGAAAAAATAAATAACTGGGCATTTAGTGAAACTGATGAAATTAAATTCATTGAAACATTAACATCAAATCAACCAGCGCCACCACATCATTTTACACAAATGAAAAAAATTAACCAATTTGGTATGGAATTATATCAACCATACAATGTTTATCCTAGTTTAAGCAATGAAAGAATAGCATTTGATCTTCGTAGCAAAGAAGCCTTTCATGGTGGTCATACTAAAGGGACAATCAATATTCCTTACAACAAAAACTTTATTAACCAAATCGGTTGGTATTTAGACTATGAAAATAGTATAGATTTAATTGGTGATAAATCTACCGTTGAACAAGCAGCGCATACTTTACAATTAATTGGATTTGATAATGTAGCAGGTTATCGTTTACCAAAATCAGAAATTTTAACCCAATCCATCCATAGCGTTGATATGACTGGTAAAGAAGAATATATACTTGACGTACGTAATGAAGAAGAGTGGAATAATGGGCACTTAGATCAAGCAGTCAATATTCCGCATGGTAAATTATTATATGAAAATATTCCATTTAATAAAGAGGAT
>NZ_JBICNX010000445.1:0-391 GCF_043107035.1 Staphylococcus sp. 231237_7MaSpsaltlick | reverse complement strand
TGGCATTGAAAAATAAAATATCAGTTTAGATTATCAAGGTGAGACTTTATATATAGAAGCTAAACAATCAGATGAAAATAATGAAACTGATCAAGAAGGAAATATCATTAGACAAGAAAGAAATACAGCATATATAAATCGAACATACACATTGCCTAATGTAGATGAAAACAATATTAACGCAAAATATACGAATGGTGTATTGCATTTAAATTTGAAAAAAAATAAACAAGATGTAACATCTACTAAGCATATAGAAATTGAATGAAAATAGCCTATAAGTACCAATTAGATGATCTCCTGTGACTAAAAGACAGTCAATCTATAATTTAGAATGACTGTCTTTTTAATTTATAAATAGTTAAGTTATTTTTTGAATCATACTTTAAAA
>NZ_JBICNX010000444.1:0-391 GCF_043107035.1 Staphylococcus sp. 231237_7MaSpsaltlick | reverse complement strand
TTGTATACGTTATTCCTAGATTTTTTAAAGCTATACCTGCTCCATTAATAGCTATAATTGTTTTAACAGCATTGTATATGTACACAGGATCTGATGTAAGAACCGTAGGTGATTTAGGCAATATTAAGCAAACTTTGCCTCATTTCTTAATTCCTAACGTTCCTTTTAATTTAGAAACACTTCAAATTATTTTCCCATATTCATTATCAATGGCTATTGTGGGTCTAGTAGAAAGCCTACTTACAGCTAAAATTGTAGATGATGCAACAGATACACACAGTAGTAAAAACAAAGAATCACGAGGTCAAGGGATTGCCAATATTATTACTGGTTTCTTTGGCGGTATGGGAGGTTGTGCTATGATTGGACAGTCTGTAATCAATGTTAAATC
>NZ_JBICNX010000443.1:0-391 GCF_043107035.1 Staphylococcus sp. 231237_7MaSpsaltlick | reverse complement strand
AAGTAAAAGAAGTGTTGAATCTCGTAAATCGTTGCTACGTCTCATATATCAATATTTCGATTCAGTGTTGATACAAAAAATCACTCATAATGATATTCAAAATATGATAGATCAATTTCGATCTGTGGAAAAATACTCAGTTTTTTATTTGAATTCAATTAAAGGATGTATAAATTTGATAATGAATTTTGCACTTGAAAATAAATATATCCAAGTAAACCCTTGTGCAAATGTTAAATATCATTATAACCAATCTAAAAGAGATGCTATTACTGTATATGAACGTAATGAGTTAAATGAAAATATAATTTCTCTGAATGAACTTAATGCAATCATTAATAAGTTGCAATCAGACTATCGAATTACTAATTCTTATAATTTGGTATTAATT
>NZ_JBICNX010000442.1:0-391 GCF_043107035.1 Staphylococcus sp. 231237_7MaSpsaltlick | reverse complement strand
CTCAAAATGGATACAGTTTTTCAATCTGTACTAATGAAAATTATAACACTGTACTACTAAAATTCTGTGGCTATTTCTAAAATCTTCCATTTAAATGTAAGCGCACCCAATTATTATGCTATAATCAATTAACACAAATTTCAAATGTATTGCATTCAATTTTTACGCAAGACTATCAACATCTTCTTTTTCTTGATTAACTTTGTTCATTGCATTTGAATATTTTTTAAACGCTTTATTCATATCTTTATATGATTTTGATACTGCTTCTGACTTTTTATCAATTTCAGATTGATCCACTTGATCACCTGAAGTGTACTTGAACATATCTTTTTCTTTAGTCAAAATATTTTTATAAGCTTTAGAATAATTGTCGTGCGCTTTGTACTTA
>NZ_JBICNX010000441.1:0-391 GCF_043107035.1 Staphylococcus sp. 231237_7MaSpsaltlick | reverse complement strand
GCGCAGTTATTTTAATAATACAGCAATAAATACGCCAATGAAGATGTATGAAGCTTCAAAATATGTCTTTTTTAAGGTGGCATGTGAATGGATCGGCGTGCCGATAAAAAAAGCAGAACTTAACAAAAGAGTTTCTCAATTAAGTGATTTATTTGAAAGTCCGGCAGCTATTGGATTAAAACATTGGAAAGGCAGATCATCACGTAAAAATACAAATGGTTGGATTGAAAAAATTGTTCAAGATATAAGAGGCAATAATTTAAGAATCGATGAAGAAAAAGCGCTTTATAAAATTACTTGGCACAGAGACATAAATAATAAACTATTAGAAACTAAAGTAGTTGCAGTTGAAATATTAAATTTATTAAGACCTATGGTAGCAGTATCCATA
>NZ_JBICNX010000440.1:0-394 GCF_043107035.1 Staphylococcus sp. 231237_7MaSpsaltlick | reverse complement strand
ATCTTTTACCTATATCATATAATACAAGTGATTTGCCAGTTCCAGCCCGTCCTTCAATAATATGATTGTTTTTCAAATTAACCACATCCTCAACTATTTCTTGTTGATGTTGTGTCAAAATATACTTAGAATCGATAAACTTTTTGGTGTCGTTAAATGGTGAGATTAAATATTTAGAAGGTTGAAATATCTCATCCAAATGTAAATTAATTAATGTTCGATATTTAGACATTATTTCAATCAACTCTTTACTTGATATCTCTTGAAGTTTCTCTTCTACATTGTTGTATTTATATAATTTATTATCTCCACTTATATATGTAATTATATCAATTTTATTTGTAATTGCTTTTAAGTATTGATGGTTCTTTTTTTGTTGTGCCAAGACTTTCTC
>NZ_JBICNX010000439.1:0-394 GCF_043107035.1 Staphylococcus sp. 231237_7MaSpsaltlick | reverse complement strand
ATAAAATACATTTATTTTATTGAGTGATTACTTAGTAAATACTATAACATAGGTGGAAGATATTTTTGAGTGATTACTAATAATAAAATATAAAATTTTATTTAGTGATTACTCATTTTATACGCTCACATTTTTGAGCGTATGGACTACGCAAATACTCACTTGTATTTGCTATTTTTTCAACGAAAAAATCACAAGGGGGATTGGGGGCATTTCCCCCAACAAGCAGAAAATATTGGCACGAAGTGGCTATACTTTTCAGTGCTTGCCAAACCACTAAATAAATGATGAAAAGTTAATATTATGATATAATATTAACTAAGAATTATTTATTATTTTACGTAGTAAAGGTGGTGGGATTGTGAACGAACACAATGATCATTTGTCGAGCGAT
>NZ_JBICNX010000438.1:0-394 GCF_043107035.1 Staphylococcus sp. 231237_7MaSpsaltlick | reverse complement strand
TGCCATTAAATATGATGGAAGTATCGTTACTAATGAAGTTGTAGCCAAGCATATATTTATGGAGTTTCAAAATCATTATATTCAAAAGGATTTAGAAAGTGAAGAACTGAATGGCGAAGAATCTACTGGTGAAGAAACTAAAACTACTATGACATTAGAACAATATTTAGATTTTGGTTTTAAAGGTAACAAACTTGATTTCAGTTACGAAATTAAAGGCGATTTTAAAGACAGAAAACCTGTAGAGGAACTTGGTAATAAAAATGGTATGGAATATATTACTGAAGGCGCAGATGTATTTGATTATATTTATTTTGCGGATAATAAAAAGATTTACTTTTATGATCAATCGACGTTTTATCAAATGTCAGATACGCCTTTAATCTACAAATAC
>NZ_JBICNX010000437.1:0-394 GCF_043107035.1 Staphylococcus sp. 231237_7MaSpsaltlick | reverse complement strand
TATTAATACTACCTAATTCCGTATTATTTGCATTAACTTCAGATTTTGAAAAATTAAAATCACTTTCACTAAAAGTTGAAACAGTATCTTTTATTTGTTGTATTGCTGACTGCACGTCTAAATGTTTGTCACTGTAGTGTATTGTTCTATGAGTACTTAAATCAAATGGGATTTTCTCGTCACTCTTTATCATTATGATAGTAGGTCTTTGTAATGCATGTCTAAATCCTAATTCATAAAAAACATTAGGATTATGGCTACTTAAATCAACGATAACTAAATCTGAATTTAACAGAAATTGTTCAATTTCTTCTGTTATTTTGTTGGAGGAAGATATCAAATCTGAACGGTTAATATCAAAATTTGTTAATGCTGGCTTTATTATCTTTGATAA
>NZ_JBICNX010000436.1:0-396 GCF_043107035.1 Staphylococcus sp. 231237_7MaSpsaltlick | reverse complement strand
GTATAGAGGTCATTGGAGAACGCGTAAACCACTATTTCCAACCTTTAATGACTGTAAATAAGCAACAACAACCTTATAAAGTATTTACAAGTTTTTATAAAGCCAATAGAAGAAATTTAGTACATACTCCAAGTAAGCATTACCAATATAAACAGTTAAGTCAATACGCTGAGAAAGGTTCAAATCAGAGCAAAATATCCCTGAATTCAGCAGAGGATATAGAACAACAAGCACGTAAAGCTTGGGAAAGCTTTTTAAGTGAAGATATTTCAAATTATAAAAAAATGACAGATGATGTTTCACAAGATTATGTCAGCGGGTTAGGTAAATATTTGGCATATGGTTTGCTTGATATTCATGAAATTATTAATGATTTGCTTGAGTATTATGAAAATG
>NZ_JBICNX010000043.1:0-12059 GCF_043107035.1 Staphylococcus sp. 231237_7MaSpsaltlick | reverse complement strand
ATTTATAACAGACTTTGCAGACGAAACATTAAATGAAGCGGTCACAATGAAAGATCAATTAGATTATGCAGTGATTAAACCCAAAAGAGATGCACTTGAAGATTACAAACGCCGATATAACGTAGAGCGCAAACTAAAAGCAGCAAAAGAAGCGGCTAGAGGTCATCAGTTTGAAATAGGCGGTTGTTACTTCACAAAAATAGAAGATATGGATCAATGCTTATTAACATTACGAGATGAGACAGCATATGCTAATGGAGCTATTAGTGACTTTGGCATGATTAACCCTAATGATTGCTTAATGGAGATTGTTTTTGGGCATAAAGTACAAACGTTGATGTTCTCCTGAACGTTAACAAGATAAGCAACGCATATTTTTTTACCCTTCAATTTACAAAACTAACAAAAAGTAATATACGAAGAAAGGAAACATACCATGACCATAGAAAACATTAAAGATATTCATGATTTAGAACTTATTACCGCAATTACTATTCAATATCAAGCAGACATTGAGGAATTTCTACTTTTGAAACGTGATGAGGTGTTACAAGAAGATTTTGCGAAGGTCGTATATGACATTTACACAGCATATATGAACTTAAATATAAATCACAGCTTACTAGATCTTATTAACCATAAACATTTATCTATTCTATAAAAGGACTAAGGAGAGATGAGCCATGACTTATTACAGTGTCTATGATGCACAGATTAAAGAATTAAGAACAGACTTTGCCTATTACAAAGACAAGACAAAACTAAAAGCAGACTTTGAAGCACATTTACTCGATATTAGAGAAATCTGTAGTAAACATATTAATAAAATTTGGAACGAACTTGAATATCGTATTATTGAAACGCCATTTGATTTTGTGAGTGAAGCGGAGAAACATATTCTAAGAGAAGTTATTCAAGGAGAATATACGCACGTTAAAAAAGGATGGAACGCAGAAGTGAGAGCGTTAGCATTTGAGGATATAAAACGTGTGGTTGAATTTAAAGAGTTTGGTTTTATTGGTTCTTGGTACGTCCTCTTTTTATACAATCAAACGCCATTGCTAATTAAGCACAAAACAAATGATGTAAACACGTACCGTATGATGTATAAATTCCAAAGTAAATTGGAAAGTAAAACCTATCGTTTAAGTATCGATAGCTTAAAAGTGTAAGGAGGATATATGAAATGAAATTTGTACTAGCTCATGTTGTTTCAATATTATGTTTTTTTATAGCAATTCAAGTGACTAAGGATTTTATCTATTTATACCTTCTGTACTTAATTAGCTTTGGCTTAAGTTATAAGTTAATTTCACTTTGGATAACTAACAAAACGTATAAAGAAATTAAAACGATACTCGCAAGACATATTTAAATATATAGCTGAAAAGGAGAAATCGATTATGAATAGAATAGCGCAGATTAAATTTGTAGAAGATATGGAATCAGTAAGTGAAGTAGGTTATCTACAGTATGCAACAGGAGAAGTAGAACCGACGACATATATTATTTGTTACAGTGCAACATGTCCATTACAAGAAAGATTTACGTTGTATGTAGATGAAGGCATAGTGAACCTTAAACAATATGTAAGCGAAGCGGATTTATATCGTATTCATGATGCTTATTTTGACTTTAGAACAAGCTATAAAGATATAGAGGTAGTAACAGTACAATTGCTAGATTGCTATAGAATGTGTTCATAAAAAGGAGTGTTAGAGATGATTAAAACAGCAAATTATTTTACTGAAGTGAATTTTGAAGAATATAAAACGATGTATGAATTTTATGTAACGGAACTTGGGTTTTATTGTCTGTCAGGAGACTATACAACGGTGCTTCATTTTATGGATCTATTGCAATCAGAAGGCAAATTACACACTGTAATTGAGGGGCTGAAGTGTGGAGATACCTATAGCATATATACAGATGTAGAAGAATAATAAAACCGCTTCAAATGTGGTCGACCCTCCTCGCTTAGGCTGGGCGTCGGAGCCTCGACCACATAAAGGGCGTGAACTTGCTCGCTATACTCACGTCGCAAATTCACGCCCTATCCTATCAATATAAAGGAGCTATGAAGCGGACGTAGTAAACGAAATATTTAGGAGGTTATATAAATGATGAATGAAGAGATAAAATGGCTATGTGGGTTTTTAGAATTACCTTATAACAATCAAAGTACAATAGATGTATGGAAAACGACAATTAGTAATTACACAAAAAGAGATTTTGATGTAGTAAACTACAATATTCCTGATAACAATGAACAACTAACGATTTTTGATTATAATATAATGGAGCAGTTAGCTATGTAAATGTAATGAAATAGCGCTATATAGGAGGTTATATTTGTGGAAAAACTAGGTAATATTGTTCTTGGTATAATAGTTATATTAATAGCAGTATTTATTGGTCTTATATATAGGAGAAATGTTTTTAGATAATGTTAGAAATATCGTTAAATAAATTACAATTCTGTATTAATTATAGAATAAATAACCGCTTCAAATGTGGTCGACCCTTGAATCACGATTTGATAGTAATGTTGAAGATATCGAACTTTATTTGAAATACTATTTATTTTATAAATAACGTGCATCGTTAGCAGCAGCTTAATACAGAGTGAAAGGACTTAATAATATGGTCGAGAAAATAGACGTACGGAATGCAAGTGAAGAAAATAAGCAAATGATAAAAAAAATAAGCAAAGATAAAGCTAAGTTGTTTCTTCTCCCCTTGCTTTGTATGGTTCTGATGACACTAGAATTAGCTTTATATGTAGTATTAGAGGCAGATATGTTTTATTTGATTATTTGCACGTTTATATTATCAAGTATTATTCAGATTTATGTAATTTATAAATTAAATGTTGCTCAAATACTCTTAAGTCATGTTTTAACCGCAATTAGTAATAACATGACTATTAAAGAATGGGCTCATATGGATAAAGAACAAGCGATAAAAAAAGAAGTAAAAGTAGTAAAGGTAAGTTGGCGTTCATTTATACCTGAATATATCATGATCTTCATAAGTTGTTTTGTATGTGTGGGCGCCCCCTTTATTGCGGTTATAGATAAATTTATATAAAAGGAGTGTATAACTTGCATAATAACTACTTAATACTTATGCTTTTTTATATATTAAGTGTAATAGTTTATATATATATATTATTGAATATTGGAAAAGATATGTTTTTAAATACCTCTAAGTCAGAAAAAGAGCAAAAGAGAAGATTTATTAAATTTTTTCTTCCTACTTGTATAATTATTACTTTCGGTTTCTTATTGATTAATATTTATGTATTTCCATATTTATTAGAAGTTCTTAATTAAGTTAAGGATGATTTTAAAATATGTATTAGATCTGCACCCTACTTTAGAGCTGAAAGAAGCGGACATAGTTAGAAAATTTGTACGAAGAGGAGTTTAATAAATGACTGATATATTTGATTTTGAATTTTTGAAGTATCAAAAAGAATTTTTAGAAACTGACGGTTATATTAACTACACTAGTTTTATAAGTGAGATACAATTCGACGACAGTTATACTGAGAATGTAAAAAGCGTGGTAAAGTGTTTATTCTTAAGTACATCAGATTTCAATACTATAAACCTACATTCACTTATGTATGAAATAAAAAATGCTGATACTAGTGAAGAAGTAAAAGATATGATTAATAGTATCTATATATTAAATAGTGATGTAATAAAAGACAGAGATATGAATTTATCTGATCATAAGTACTATTCTCGAGAATTAGAAACGTTTGATTCCAGCTTTCCACCTCAGGTTTTAAATTTCTTTAAAGCTTTATTAGAAAATCCTAAAAAGATGACTAAAGTTGATGTCTTAGCAATACTAGGAATTATTTGGGAAAGTAGAATATCAATAAAGTTAAATGAGTATATAGAAAATTTAATAGATGTTAGTAAAATAAATACTGAAGCGGATATGAAAAGTTTAATTGATAAGGAAATTACATTCGACGAAAGTTTATTTAAAGATTATATTAGAGGAGGAATAAGATGAAGAAAGGGATTGAATTGATAGCAAGATTTTTAGGATATGATTATTTGGTGTTAGTAATGACGACCGGTGCCCTTAAATATCTAGGAGCATTATTAACAATTATGATTACAAATGTAATAGGTTTGGTTATTACCCCTATTGCTTTACAATACAATATATTCTTAGGGTTGATATGGGTTATTCTTTGGATATTTACTGTGTTGATGTTACGTAAATTATTTAACAAGAGATTAAAAAAATCAGTGAGATAAGTATAGCTATAGTGCTTAGGAGTGTTGATATGAATAGAAATACTTACAACAAGTTAGAAATCCTTCCGTATATCATTGTAATTTTAGCAGTAGTGGCCACATTTATAGGATAGTTTATATTAGGAGATCAATTTTTAGATAACTTATTTTCACTGATACCTTAATTAAAAATTTAATAGTAATATGTTTGAGAGTGAAGCGGACTTATATCAGTAAAGATGTATATAATCTGCTTCTTTTTTCTGTGTTTACGTAATTTGAGAATTAAGCAGATTATAATGACTCTCCTTTATAAAAAAATAGATTATATACCCCTTTAATTGATTATATAAATATAAAAATAATAAAAAATACTATATTTTCTATTGAAACGTGCGATAATGTACGGTAGTCTTAATGTAAGATAAAATAGGAGGTTATATAATGAATCGTAGAAAAACAACTAATATATTAATAGGCATATGGGGCATTACAACCGCATTGATATTTATAGGTTTAATTGCGCAAATGGCATTACCTAAAGTATTCAAAAATGCTAAGTACATGGAAATGCTGTTTGATGTAAAGCAGAGTATTATTTTAGGAGCTATAGCATTAATCGTTTTATACGTATTAATATTTGTATTTACTACTAATGTAGAAAGCGTAAAGAACTATGCTAATAAAGTAAGAAATAAAAAACCTATTATGATGTTAGCGATGATAGTAAGTATAGTCTTTTGTTTAATGTTTATTTTGATAGACTACTCAACGATTGCTAGCAGTGTAATAACATCTAATAATGTAAAAACGTTAGATGGTAAGGTAGAAAAAATACAAACTAAATCATTAACTGATAGTGGCAAAACAGTTACTATGGTTTCGGTTGTTGATTCAAACGGTGAAAGACATAAGATGGTACCTAACAGTAATGTTCATTTTATGAGTGTATTCAAGGATAGTAAAGTACATTTTGATTACGTTGATAACACGATTTCTTCATCAAAAGGTAAAGTTGATGGGACAATTTTAGGCTATGACACAGTGGCTGGTGATGAAGTAAAAAAATATGGAGAAAAGATAGATGGAATCTTAAAGTAATGATAAGTAAAATTCTTAAAAAGGAAGCGTATGAGCGCTTCCTTTTGTTTTACAATGACGCTGGTTGTCTAACTCAAGATTAATAAATATCAATTTAAATGCTAGTAATGACGAAGCGGCCGATCATATGGTGAGAATTACTACGTATGATTTGCAGGAGAAAGACATAGAAAGATGGATTAAAGATAATACAAAATTAAGTGAAGAAAAATGGAGGATACAAGTATGTTAAAACAACTAAATGAAAATGAGTTAAAAGAACTACATATTATACATCAAGTTATTGGCCAATTATCATTAGCACATAGGCCTGTCGCATGGAGAGGCATTCCTAAGGATGAATATTTAGCTAAGTTATCTATTAATACCCTAGCATATCTATCTAAAATACATTCTGAAACAGAAAATATTATGGATGTATTAATAGATCCTCCATATAATGATATTAATTCATATAAAAAAGAGCTAAAAGTAGCAATTTATAGAGCTGATGAAGAATATTCAACCGTTGAATTACACCCAGGCATTAAAGTTTACTTTGATAACATACGAAAACTTCTAGAAATTTAAGAAAAGACTACATCGTCAAAATTGCTATAGATGATTTACAGGTAGGATTTGTAGCACATAGATAAATAATTTGTTTTTGATATTGGAGGGAATTACATTGGAAAAATCAGATATAGAGCAAATTGAATTAGTAACAGCAGCACTCAGTGGAGATATTTATATGGCAGAGATAGAAAAGAATGGAACAATGAACGTTGAAACAAGAAAATTAGCTACTGAAGATGTATTACGTGTAGCAGCTGAATGGTTTATCTCAAATAAAGAAACTGAAATTAATTTTGATGGGCATGGCAAGTTGAAGTGGATTGCTGAAACTGAAGAAGATACGAAATAACCTAAAGTAGATGGAAATTAAAAGTTTTATTGAAGCAGGCGTGAACTTGCTCGCTATACTCACATCGCAAATTCACCCCCTCTCTAACAATAGAAAACAGTTAGGAAGCGGGTATAGTCATAAAACAAGGAGGTAATTGAAAATGTATCAGGTAATTATAATGTGTGTAGCTTATTTAATTGTAGTTACTTTATCTTTGATAGCCATCTTACGGAGTATGATGAATATGAGAAATCAAATACAAGAACGCATTAATGATGGAGCGTATGTTCAGGGAACTTTAACTAACAAAGGTGAATTACCTAAAAATGGCAAACTATTTAAAAGATATTATGGTTGTATAGATAATATAAAATACAGACTTATGGGATATCCCGAGTTTAATGAATTAGAAATAGGCAAAGTCTACTACTTTATACTGTCAGAAAAAGAAGATGAAGCTGTTATCGTGAAAAAGGATATAAAAAAATATACACATAAGGTAACGTTCTTAGAATATATTAAAGAAGTTATTAAACAAACTACGATATATAACAAGGTGAAAAGCTCGAGATAAAAAGAAATATTTATAACCGCTTCAAGTGTGGTCGACCCTCCTCGCATGAGCTGGGCGTCGGAGCCTCGACCACATAAAGAGCGTGAACTTGCTCGCTATACTCGCATCGCAAATTCACGCTCTTTCTCCCCCCTGTTATATGATTATTCATGATATACGTTTTAGGGTTTAGGTTTATAGACCTGGGGAAGCAAATATTAAAACTAAAGATGTTAAGAAAAGATTTAAATACTCAACACTAGATATTTCAAGAGAAGCGGTTATAAGTATTTGTTTTAATCTAAAAAGGATATAAAAAAGCCTAAAATCTATACTCAAAGATTTTAGGCTTTTATTATTATAAAGATTCTATAAGCTCATCTATAAGCTCAGATGAAGAAGAATAACCATATTCCTCGCATAGTTGCTTTAATTTTGCGTGGTTAGATGGTTTTAAAGAGAAGTTATAACGTTTCTTAGTCTCAGTGTTCTTATGTTTTAGTATTGTGTGTGGTTTACTTTGTTTAATTGCTACATCTTTCTTGGACGCTTCTAGAGCATTTTGTATCTCATTTGTTTCTTGCTCATATGTTTGCTCATCTTTTTTCTTATTAGGGTCAAAAGCCATTCTAAATACCTCCTAAATGTATTTTATATTTCATCGATAGCATTTTTTATTTCTTCCATTATCTTATTGAACTCAGGTTCAAATTTTTTATCATTTCGATTTAAATCATTGTCAGCTAGTTTTTGAACATAAGATTTTTTATCTAAAATAGTTTGATTAAGTACTGATTTAGATGGCATATAGTTAATATACCTATCATCATTTGCCATATGCTTTTTAAACTTAACACTTGGGATAGTATTGTGAGTGAGTTTATTTCCTACTCTTAATAATTTAGCTGTTACATTACTTTCCCTTGTTTTAAAGTCTATGTTCTCTTCTTTATACTCCATTAGCCTACTTTCAAGATTACTTGCATCTGAATCATCGGAGTCAATGACAGGTGTGATTATAGCGTGACTCGGCGCAATAGCATTTTTAGTAAAGACACCAAAGTCTGGATGTGTATCTATAATTATATAGTCGTATTGAGATAAATTTTTAGAATCAAAATTATCTTCTAACCACATATAGAAAAGCATATTTGTTCTTTGATCATTATCTACCAGCTTTTGTATTTCATCTAGTCGTATATAACCTCTAATTAAATCTAAATTCTCTTTAATTGGTTCAATATCAACCTCGCCACCAGTATATATATTTGCTACTGTATTATCTTGATTAAATTGTTGATATAACCTAGATAAATGCATTTTATGGTCTTTATCTAATAATAAGACACGTTTCCCATTAAATGCTAAGTACTCAGCAAAGTTAAAACATAAAGTTGTTTTACCAACTCCGCCATCCATAGCAGAAAAAGTTACTATTTTCATTATTACACTCCTTTGCTTAATAGTTTTAATTACACACTATAATACGTAATGAATTATGTAATTGATTAAGTATTATATTATATAACATTATACTTAATAATATACTTAAATTTACACATAAACTTTTACGCAAATATTTGTGTATCATTATGCACACGAGATTAAGTAATAATCTACGTATAGTTATTCACAAAACATTACACAATAAAATGTACAATGATGTGTGTACTTGATTACATAACTAATTATATAACATTATACTTAATGATACAAACAAAAAATTACGCAATTATATACACACGATATTGTGAAATGTAATACACAACAAAATACACAATGAATTGCGTAGAATGTGAAGTAAAGTTAAACACATGTATTTACACAAGTTATTACACATGTAATTAATAAATACATAGCTAAATATTCATACAAGATTACAATAGTTTAAATGGAATGAATAGTATTTATTTTTATAAGGATATAGCAGGTATCTGTAAATATATTATGGAGTGTAATTGTGAGTGTCAGCATGCAATCAAATATACACAAAGTGTTGAGTATGCTATTAAGTAATGGTATACACAAACACTAATGATATCATAAACTCAAACAAT
This sequence comes from Staphylococcus sp. 231237_7MaSpsaltlick, assembly GCF_043107035.1. Lineage (NCBI taxonomy): Bacteria > Bacillati > Bacillota > Bacilli > Caryophanales > Staphylococcaceae > Staphylococcus > Staphylococcus sp. 231237_7MaSpsaltlick. The sequence goes on along the minus strand of NZ_JBICNX010000043.1, from coordinate 3,200 downwards.
TACTTAATATCTAAACTTTATAGTTACTAAGATTTCTGAAGTAAATTCTTATTTATATAATATTAAGTGAGTAAGCAAAAAGCTTTCTATTAAAACGAGAAATTAAAATTAAGTGAGCTGAGAATTGATCTGTGTTGCATCGAAAAATAGTTTCCTTAATAAGGGTAAGGTTCATTGCAATTAAAATTGTAGTAATAAAGATTTTTAATAAGGGTTTATAGATTAAACAATTGTATAAAAATACTTAAAGTTTATCTATGTCTTGTATCTATTATTCGAAGGTTATAAGTAAGGAGCAGTAGAGAAGATATGCTTTATAGTACTTATTAATTAATGACCAGTATAATATAATTAAAGTTTTTATAAGGAAGAAGTTTTCATATGGACTTATATCTAAAACAAGGATGGCTGTAGACTTAATGCAATAATGAAAAATAAAATAAAATTATAAATATATATAGTGAATGTAAATATGAAAGAAGAGTTTGCAGGTTTCGGTGATGGTATGATAAAAAAATACAAATTGAAAGTATAGTATTAAATACAAATAACTTGATAAACAATCTTAAGGACATTAAAGATAATATATATTAATACCTATAAATACAAAATGAATTTATAATATAAAAAAATATAAGTTTGACGTATGTAAACAAAATTAAATTAGTAAAGCTATATTTAATAAATATAAAATAATAAACAGTTTTAAAAACATTATATAGTATAATATATAATAAAAATATCAAATATATGTAAATCAAAAAATAATAATAGTTTCGAAATCGGGAATGGTATGTTATTATATAATCATAGAATTAAACGTTCCCGATTAAGGGAATATACAATAATGTAGTATTTAAGTATATGTTATATTATATATATCAAGGGTGTTTATACTGGTTTAAATTTGATTTTATTTATATAACATTATTAAAACTATGAAGGCAATTATTCTTTTAAAATGAGACCTAATGTATGAAATAATAAGGTTTTGAGGTAATGTTATTTCAGAGTGAAAGTACAAATAATGATGAAAAAATAACGATTAAAAAGATGTTTAATATTAATGATTATTATTTAGGAGTGGTAAAAATGGCAAACACTAAAACACAAAAAGAACTGAAAATCTCTAATGTTAAGAGTGAGTATATAACTGAATTCATTCTTGAAATCGTAAATTGGAAAATATTAATGGATGAGTTAGATATAAGTAAATCACCATTATTTAGACAGAAGAAGCAATTAAAGGATTTAAGCCGAGAAAACGGTGCTTTTGAGGCTTTATCAGAGTTATTTACTATTAAAGAAATGAATATAATTATTAGACTTTACAACGACTATAGAAAAAATCCTGATAAGTATGAACCGATCAGAAAAAGTAAGAAAGTGAATTTAGAAGAACAGAAAAATGTGGCGAATAAACACCTTTCAAGTATGAACATGCATTATGACGAACCAGAGATTAAAAACGAAGAAGAAAACAATAAATAGAAGGTTTTAAGGAGGCATAAAACGTGGCTAAAGAATGGAAATACATTATTGATATTCCTCCAGTTGCTACACCGAGGCCAGAATTTAGAAGGACTAAATCAGGTCAGACAATCACTTATTACCCGCAGAAATACACAGATTATATGAATGCGGTTCAAAACCAGTTGGAAGAAGATAATGCGATTGACGATACTTTTTTTGAAATTATGCAGACACCATTAGGCGTTAAAGCTGAAGTATATTTTTATGTGCAAGCCCCAAAGAGTCAAAAACGTATAAATAATATTATGCGTACTACAGCGCCAGATATAGATAATTTAGTTAAAGCAGCTTTCGATAGTATTTTTAAAGGGTTGAAGGTAAAAGATAGTAGGATAGTTATGGTTTCTATGGCCAAGTTTCAAACGTTAAACAATCCAAGAACGGAAATAACTTTGCGAGGTGTAGAATAATGGTTACAAATTTAGATATTTTTGAAGATATTCAAGATATGATGAAAAAGGCAGCGGAAGAAAAAAAGAGTTATCTAGATGCTTTGGAAGAACGTAAGGATTATATGACAACTTACCGACAAGAATACCGCAAGTTGAACACAGCGATAGCTCAAGTAAAAACATTATTGCAAAGATCTATGAAAAGTAATGAAGAACAAGAGTTAAGTTTGAAAAAAGTACGTAATATAGTGGATAAACAAATTGATGAAACTAGAAAAGAACAAGAGTATTACACAGATGGCAGTCTAGATAGGGTTTTGAAAGAGCTGCATAAAGTAAAAGGGTTATTAGATGGAAAAGTTAAAATAGATGATATAGAAGAAGCTAAGATATATATTGATAAAAATAATATAGAGATACCTGAGTTAAATACCCTTTTGGAATGTTTTGAAGAAGGACAACGAGAAGTTAAGAGCGGCGATGTTAAGCAGCTTTTGAAGTTAATTGACGAGTGTGAAAGTGATTATTTAAGCTCGTTTAAAACTTATAGAAAAGCTTGTGAAGAAAGCGAGGAAGTGTTTGATTCATTCGATGATATTGTAGCTGTCTTGTTAGATATGGATTTTGTGGAAGCAGCAGAAGAATTAGGAGATGCTCTACCTGATGTTGAAGAAACAAGAAGGCAAAGACCAGATCCTGAGCCGCTTCTGAGCATATTAGTTCCTTTTAGGAGTAATGATTTAGAGTATTGGAAATCTAATTATAATAACTCTAATGCACACGATCATAATATCGAACTTGCTGATGCTGTGGCTTATGTTAGGCGTGCATTGCTAGAAGAAAGGGAATATCAAGGGACGAAAAATGCTTTCGACAAAATGGATGAAGCTTACAACAAATTAGATAAGTATATGCACGCTAGATATCATGAATTAGGTGGGAAACCTAAGAATTATCACGGGCATGATAGTAGGAAACGTAAGTCTAAATGACTTGCGTTTTTTATTTGCGTTCATGAGGCATTCACAGAGGTTAATAAAGCGTCTTGTATAAGTGTGAAGGGTTTTCGTACTCCTTTGCACTTTTTGCTCTATTTGGGCTTTAAAATGGCGTTCGTGAAGTTCTTTGTAAAAGTGCATCAGGTAAGCACCAACCACGAAAAAAATGCAACTCTCAATTATAGCATTTTTGTATATAAAAACAAAGTGATGTTAATTTTAGTATAGGTTATTAGATATTAAATTAACCGAAGGTTAATATTGCACATCACATAAT
>NZ_JBICNX010000435.1:0-397 GCF_043107035.1 Staphylococcus sp. 231237_7MaSpsaltlick | reverse complement strand
TAAGTATACTTATCTTCTTACATATACTTATGAGTATGTAATCGAACAATTATCAATGCACTTATATTATTCAAAATGAATTAGAGTATTGCAGTATATATTAATAAATTTTATCTTGGAAATCTAAAGATCGAAATTAATCAAGCAATGCACTTATCATTAATGCTTCACCTTACTTTTGCTTATTACTTTCATCCACATATTTAGGTAACTTTGTTCAGTATTTGTGTTGTGATTATATTTAATTCTATCTTCTAATTTTTACAACGTTATATCTATGCTTTCTTCTAATATTAGCCATATCTATTTTTATGGATCAGGTACTTTTGTTTAAAAATGCTTTCTTCTTTAGTTTTTATTTTGTATTCGTATTTAGTTAACTTTATTTAGTATTTAT
>NZ_JBICNX010000434.1:0-398 GCF_043107035.1 Staphylococcus sp. 231237_7MaSpsaltlick | reverse complement strand
CTTGAAGAATTATATACAGGCATATATCGATAAGAAGTAACTGGAGGTATTGGATGCAAACATTAGAACGTCATGATATCAAGAAACTTGAAGGGTACATCAAAAACATAAAACATTACCGTAAAGAATTAAGGTTCAGAGGATATGAGTTATTAGAGAACCATGATCCTGAGAATATCGGTTCAAGTAAATCAAACATACCAGGGAACCCAATTGAACGTGAGACATTGAAGAAGTTTAGTGATAAGAAGTATAACGCCTTGGACAATATTGTATCTAGTGTCGATAAGTTATTGGATAACGTGAGCGATGAAACCTTTGAGATAATGAAACTCAAGTATTGGACTGAAGATGGTGAGGAATACACAGGGGATGAGATAGCTGATGAGTTTTTTATC
>NZ_JBICNX010000433.1:0-399 GCF_043107035.1 Staphylococcus sp. 231237_7MaSpsaltlick | reverse complement strand
ATTCCATTTTTAGTTTTCTTTATGACTTCACCCTCTTCTGTCGTTCTCACTTCTTTAGTACTAACATCCTCATTTGTTACGGGTGTTTGATAATTTGTTGTATTATTACTTTCTTCTTTACAATTATTATCGATTTTTTTAGATTTTTCTTTTTTATCGTCTTCTTTAATTTTATTTTCAGCTAGTTTAGCTTCTTCTTTTTTGAGCTCTAAATCTTTATAACTACCGTATGCAAATACAACTGCAACTCCCAAAACCGCGACAAGTGCAATAACTCCCAAACTTGCTATAACTTTTTTCAAATCACTATCCCCATTCACTTTTATTTATACTTTATATTATTATATTAATTTATTTTGCTACGCTTTACTATTGTTATTTTAAAAAACTAATTTCTAT
>NZ_JBICNX010000432.1:0-399 GCF_043107035.1 Staphylococcus sp. 231237_7MaSpsaltlick | reverse complement strand
ATTTTTGACTGCTTCTTGTTTTGTATTTTCATCTCCACAAACAACATGATCTACTTTATTTTTTAAAGCTTCATATCCCTGTTTAGCAACTAATTCTTTATCATTTTTTATATTATCATCACCGAAATAGCTAGTATCCATACCAGCATTATGATGAAAATCAGTATTAGTAGCACCTGGTAACATGGCAGTAACATTTATATTTCTGTCTTTTAATTCTTGTCTTAAACCTTCAGCAAACATAAAACCAAAGGCTTTAGATGGTCCATAAACAGTTTCATAAGGTGTAGGTAATGTCGCAGATAAAGAAGATACAATTAAAATATCACCAGAACCATTTTTATCCATGTGTCGAGCGATTCTTTTAGCCATATGGACAGTTCCTTTAATATTAATATC
>NZ_JBICNX010000431.1:0-402 GCF_043107035.1 Staphylococcus sp. 231237_7MaSpsaltlick | reverse complement strand
GACAAGGACAAGATATTTCGACTATCAAGTTATCAACTAAAGCGCCAAGAGAAACTATAGCATTAACTAACTTGAAAATGAGCGGAGAAGCAAGATGTATTAGTATAGAGGATTTAGCGGTTAATGGAAATAAAAAAGAAAGATTTCCAGGGCAAACTCCCACTGGCGCAGGAGCACCTTATGATTATGAAACACCAAGTGGTGGGAGTTTATCAAGTAATATTAGATATGCGGGAGTTAAGAAAGCTTTTGTTAAAAATGTTAAATCTTATGACGCGATGTTACACGGTATTGATATAACTTATGCTAGTGATTCTTACTATAATGAAGGTGACGGAAAACGTGTACCTATAGCATTGGAAAGTATGTATATCTGGATTGAAAATTGTGAGACGTATGGAT
>NZ_JBICNX010000430.1:0-403 GCF_043107035.1 Staphylococcus sp. 231237_7MaSpsaltlick | reverse complement strand
CCACTTATACTTGATGGTGTTCATCCAATTATTGACAAAAAACGTGTAGGTGTAAACACTAACTATCAATGGTTAACACTTGCACCTGGATATAACGATATTGAGATATTAGGTGAAAAGATATCAAACCCTTCTGTAGAATTTGATTTTAACTTCATATATAGGTAGGTGAATAGAGTGGAAAACTTAATATTAAAAAATAAAGTAGGAACTTTTGGCGAAATCGTAACTGATTTCGATTTAGGTTCTTTTAAATATGAATATTCAAAGAATGATGATCGCTCTATTTCACTTACTTTGGTTAGAACAAATAAAACAGAAGATATTTTCAATATGGCAACTAATGAAAACATTCTAAATTACAAAGGTCAAGATTATTTAATTAAAAGTACGAGTATCAAGC
>NZ_JBICNX010000429.1:0-406 GCF_043107035.1 Staphylococcus sp. 231237_7MaSpsaltlick | reverse complement strand
ATCTAAACTTTGACCTTTTGTTGAAACACGTGCATATCCTATTTTAGCCATTTTTATTCCCCCTTTATAAATTTATTTTTTACTACTAAATATAAGTATATTAGAAAATAGATAGTATAAACATTGGAAAATCATCACTATCTATAAATGTTAAAGAAATATACTATCCCCCTAATATATTTATTACAATTGAAGATAATTTTTCATTGTTAATTTTTGTCTTTTTACTTTGTTTTTTCTGTTGCTTCAGCTATATTCTTTTCGTCAATTCATCAATGAGACTGATTAAAAGGGAATATTATAAATGTGTTTGATTTAAGTACACCCTAATCATACAAAGAAAGTTGTTGGAATTATCGCAACTGTCACTTTACTTGATATATGAGAACAAGTTCACCTAATAAGT
>NZ_JBICNX010000428.1:0-406 GCF_043107035.1 Staphylococcus sp. 231237_7MaSpsaltlick | reverse complement strand
AAGAGAAGCTATGGTCCAATTAATCAATTTAAACGATAATATAGAAGTTGTAGCTAGTACTGGCAATGGTAAGCAGGCATTGGCTTATATTGAATCTGAGAAACCAAATGTAGCAATTCTCGATATAGAAATGCCAGGACTAACTGGTTTAGAGATACTTAGCCATATTAGAAATAAACAATTAGATGTTAAAGTAATTATTGTGACCACATTTAAAAGGCCAGGTTATTTTGAATCAGCTGTTTCAAATGATGTCGACGCATATGTCTTAAAAGAAAGATCTATTGAGGAGTTAGTGACTACTGTTTATAAAGTGTTGAATGATGAGAAAGAATATAGCGAATCATTGATGACTACAATTTTTAACGAAAGAAACCCGCTTACCCCTAAAGAGCAACTTGTGTTG
>NZ_JBICNX010000427.1:0-408 GCF_043107035.1 Staphylococcus sp. 231237_7MaSpsaltlick | reverse complement strand
AACTTATTGAAGCAAAAATACCAACTAAATCTAAAGTTAATTTATGCTCGATTATGTAGCGTGGTATCAATATATTATATGAATTTAGAAGTTGTACAAAACCTAACGGTAAACCAATTAAAAGTACATTCAAATATACTTTCCATGGATATTTAAAGTTAGAAAATTCTAAATACTTAAGACTTCTTCTTTCAATAATATATAAAAACATTCCTTGAATGACCACTTGAATAATTAAACTGATAATAACGTTATTAGTTATAAATAGTGAAAATGAAAATGCTAAAATAATTAATATTGATTTTGAAATCATCATCTGACTAATAGTTTTATACTTTTCTTTTTTATGTAATACTGCGTAGTATACTTCTGAATTCAAATCCAAAATTTTACTAAAACCTATTATTA
>NZ_JBICNX010000426.1:0-408 GCF_043107035.1 Staphylococcus sp. 231237_7MaSpsaltlick | reverse complement strand
TGATTGGCTATATTTTGAATACTATCATCACAAGCAAACTGAACATCAGCATCAACAAACATCACTAAATCATGCGTTGCATATTTGCTACCTTGCCAACAAGCATGTGACTTACCTTGCCATGTAGTATCATTTTCAACAGTATATACGCTCGCACCATAATATCTAGCAACAACTTGTGTCTCATCAGTTGAACCATCATCCATAACAATTACTTCTATTTCTTGCTCTTTACTTATACTGTTAAGTAATTTAGGTAAGTTCTCCGCTTCATTTCTAGCAGGTACAATAACACTGACGGCTGTCTGACCTCTTTCTTTTCCGAAGTTATTTATAATCGCTCGACGCGCATACATACACATTCCACTTATTAGTGATAGTATCGTCAATACTATTGCTATTATATAA
>NZ_JBICNX010000042.1:0-12927 GCF_043107035.1 Staphylococcus sp. 231237_7MaSpsaltlick | reverse complement strand
TCCTTTCTTTGCTATATTGCTAGCAGCTACAATATCATTGTTTTGATGTATGAATCCACATTTTGTACACTTAAACTTATTTTTATTAGTTCTGTTGTACTGATTTCTATCATGGCATATTGGACATTCAATAGACGTGAAACTTTCATCAACGATCAGTATTTCGTCACTTTCATTTTTTCGCTGCTTAATCGCAAAATAAGTTAAGTCAAATACCAAACTAGGAAAAGATAAATGATTTGAACCATGATCATCTAATGCAAAGACGGTTTGAAAACGATTGGACGTTTGTTCTAACATTTCGTTAACAACTTGATTGATATGGCTTTTAAGTCCTGTTTTCAGTTTAGAATAAGCTTCGCTATTATCATATTGCTTATTAGCAATACGTCTCTCGTATTTTCTAAAAAGATGGAAGAGCGTGTTATGTTTATCGACAAAAACAAAAGATCGGTCTATATTTGACGCTGTTAAGTAATGGTATTTGCCTAAATCGATACCGATAATATGAGATTTTTCTTGTTTTATATAATCGTTAATCGCTTTGATATACTTATATTTGCAGTTCTCTAGCTTTTCACTAACGAAAAATTCATAGCCTATCATTCCCCTTTTTTCTTGTATTTTATGATTTAAATACGTTGAGTGGGCTGTTTTCAAAGTTTTTTCTACGCATATTCGTTGAGCGCATTTCTTCTAATTCGGACAAAATAGAGCGCATTAAATATCCTTGCATATTTTCCAATTTTTCTTGTTTTTTAACCATTATACCTTTGAATCTTTTAAGTACCGTAAATAATTCATCATCCATATCTTCAAGCATATACACTTCACCATACAAATCATTAAACGAACGCTTAGCTTTTAGTATAACTGATTTAATGATTTGTATTTCTTTAGCACTAAAATTATTCATGTATCTTTTTGTATCTTCGGGCATTTCCTGAAGTTCTAAATGTTTTAAAGCTTCTTCATCGGATTGCTTTTGTAAATGATCTGTATGATTTGGTTGATTAGGTTTTGTATCTTCTATATTTGCCTCTCTTATATCATTCATATCATTCATATCATTAGAATCAATAACACTAATATTAGTGTTACTAAAATCAGTATAACTAGCGTCCCATTTTTTAAGTTTGCAATGTCCCATATCTTTAGTTTGCAATGTCCCATTTTTTAAGTTTGCAATGTCCCATTTTTTAAGTTTGTTGTCATTACGCTGTTTTGGAGGATTTACATATAATTTATCTGCTCTTTTTGAAGGTTTTACTTCTATTAATCCATAAGCAATTAACTCATTTTTGAGCCTAGCCACTTTTTTACGATTTATATTCAAAAATTTTGCAATTTCTTGATTTGGCATCACGCAGTAAATATTATGTGTTTTATCGTAAAAAATATCTTTAAATACACTATATTCATAACGACTTAGATAAATAGCGTAAGTAATAATAGCATCGGGCGATAGTTTATTATAAAATGGATTATCAAAAAGTGCATAAGGCAAACGATAAAACTCATCAATATCATTTAGATAATAGTATTTATCATATGGCTTTTTGGGATATAATCGATTATTTGAAGTAGGAACTCTTATTTCTTCTAAAAGACCATATTCAATCAATTCTTTTTTTAAATTTATAATTGTAGGTTCAGAAACATGTAGCATACCTTTTAAATCTGAATTTGAATATATTGAAAATAAACGATTATTTTCATCTAAAAATTGAGATTGATCTTGGTTATTTTTTGCATAAGCAATTGTTAAACTTTGACGTTCAGTAATAATCGCATAGAGTAATTTACTTTTGGCTCTCATAGCTTTGAACTTGTTGTCTGTAAATAAGAATTTGTGTAGTTTTGTGAATTTTTGATTTTCTTCATTTGTCATAATAAAAAACCTCTTTCCGAATTTTAAATTGGTAAGAGGTAATAAAACGCTTTTATATATTTTCCGTTCATATAATAACTTCAATACTTGCACTAAGTAATCATTCATTATATAATACAAGTATAAATTTGATATTAAATAAACGTGTGCCAACGTTTTATTACCAAACATTTAAGGGCAACTACTACCAATAGTTGCTCTTTTTATTTTGTTATAAATTAATAATAACACTTATATACCTATAGAAACAATTTATTTTGTAACTTTTTATGAGTAACATGTTACATGTAACAAACAACACAAAGAATATATAAGAATGAATTAAGAACAACGAGATTATGTATAAGTTGAAAGAAACAAAGTTTTGCAGTAACATGTTACATGTAACAAACAACACAAAGAATATATAAGAATGAATTAAGAACAATGAGATTATGTAGGAGGGTTATTTTGAATATAATAACAGTTGGAAATTTTAAAGGTGGCGTAGGTAAAACTACAGTATCTACATTACTTTCTTATATTGCATCTGAAAACTATAACAAAAAGGTTCTTTTAATAGATTTTGATCCTCAAGGTAACGCTACTCAAATTATGAAAAGAACTTATCCAGAATTTAAAGAGGAATCACTTTCATTCATAAATATGCTAAAAAGTGGAAATATAGATGAAAGTATCATTAGATTAACTTCTAATTTATCATTATTGCCCGCTGATTCGTCTTTGGCTAATTTATCCGATATTATTTCAAAAACAGACATTTTGAAAAAAAGATATATTTTAAAAAATGTGGTAGAAAAAATTGAAAAAATTTATGATTTCGATTATGTATTTATAGATGTGCCACCTACTATAAATTCAGATTTTACTAATAATGCTGTTTACGCAAGTAATTATATTTTAATGGTATTTCAAACACAACAATCAGCTTATGAGAGCAGTCTTTCTTTTGTTAATTTTCTAAGAGATAGAAAAAAAGAGTCAGATTTACCATTTGAATTAGTTGGTGCAGTTCCAGTATTAATAAAAAAAAATGGACGAGTAGATAAACAAATATTAGAGATGTCTAAATCTGCGTTTTCTGAAGCATTATTTGAACACCAAATATATCAAAGAGAAAGAATAAAAAAGTTCGCTGCTGATGGGATAAAAGATAAAGATATGCATGATAAAAAAGTCATACATATGTTCAACAAAGTATATGAAGAATTAGTTAGTAGAATTAAATTAATTGAGGAGGAATGAAATGTATGGCTGGATTTTTAGATAATATAGATACTTCGGAAGTGAAATACACAGAGAATTATAGACCTATATCTAAAAGTACAACAATGAGAGTAGATACTGATATTAAGAAAAGGCTAAACCAAATGGCGTTAGATAAAGATACGTCTATAAAATCAATAATTGATAAAGTTTTAGAAGAATTTTTAGAAAATAATAAGTATTAAAAAGTTAATTTATAGTAATTTTTCAAATAAAGAAAATGCTAAAATGCGTCACTATACTAGTGACGCATTTTTTGTAACTTCTGATAATCATCGATTATGTTAATAAATGCAAAATCAAACAGAACTTTTTTAATGTTAGCAACAATTTTTATTACCATTTTCTTTTTTCTCATTATTTTCGTCTTTTTTGTCTGTTTTCTCTTCAATTTCAACTGAACAACATGACTGTTCTTGAGGTTTTAATTTTTTTAATGCGTCTTTGATACCCATTTACTTCACCTCCTTAAATGATTAAGTTAACAATTAGACCAGTAGCAATAGCTACGACTAAAATTGCTATAACAAAAGATATTACAAATTTCTTTTTAAATAATTTAGATAACAATACAACTTCAGGAATACTTGCTCCTGCGCCACCTATAATTAATGCTACGACTGTTCCCAGTGACATACCTTTAGATACTAAAGCTTCAGCTATAGGAAGCATTGTTTCTGGTCTAATATACATAGGTATACCAATAACAGAAGCAATAATAACAGAGATAATACTATCGCCACTCGCATATTGTGTTATAAAGCTTTCTGGAATAAATCCATAAATAAATGCACCGATAAATACACCAATAATTAAATAAGGTAACATTGGATATAGGAAAGCCCAAGCATCATTTAGCGCTTGCTTAACACGAGATCCTGATTTATTAGTGAAAAATCCATCACCTTTGACATTAACGCCTTTATAACTCTTTGCTAAATTCACTTTTGAAAAAACAAGGCCAGTTAAAATGCTGAATATCGCTAATACAACAAAATAAACAACAGCAACTTTCCACCCTAATAAAATCCATAGCATAAATATCATGAGTGGATTCATGAGTGGCGAAGCGATTAAGAAACTCATAGCTGGACCAAACGGAACTTTAGAGTTTAACAAACCTGCAAGTATAGGAATAGTAGAACAAGAACAAAATGGTGTAATAGCACCAAAAATCATTCCTAATACATAGTTGGTTGCTTTATTTGGTTTGCTTAAAAGCTTTTGTATTTTATCTTCTGATACTACTTGTTGAATTAAACTTACAATAAAACTTACAACTATAAATAATGCTAACAATTCAAAAAATAACATTAAAAATGTTTTTATGAATTCGATGATTGAATCTGTCATTAGTATAACTCCTCTGAATTTATTTAATCAACTTTTTTTGATATATAAATTAAAAAAAGTTGATTAATATGATGTGTAAGAAGATAAATCCTATAATATTTTACAGCAAGTATCTTCAGTTAATACAACTTGAATTTGTGCTTCATTGATTTTGTAGTAGTTCCAAGTACCGTATTTTTCAGGTATTAAAATCTGTGCACTTACTAGTTTTTTTAAATGATATGAAATTTTAGATTGTTTTAAATCTAATAACTCCTCTAAGTCGCATACACATAGTGATTTATTAGGGCTTTGACTAATTTGATTAAGTATTTTTAATCTATTTTTGTCAGCAAGTGCATTAAACATGCTTTCATAAAAAGCTAATTGTTCATCTTCATTCATATCAGTTTTTGCTTTAATAACTTCCATAAAAAGAACACCTCTTTTTTATAATATTTGATTAGAGTTTATATTATTTTTATTTCAATTCTTGTATTGCTTGTTTGTAGTTATTTTCTGTTGATTCACCATACTGATGAATATTACCTTTAAAGAACTCCTTCTCCATATATATTGTAGCTTCTTTTAAAGTGACTTCTCTTGATACCATAACAAGATTTAAATAACTTACAAAGTAACCAACAGATAAAGTACTTGCGTGGTTTACTCGCAATCAGGCACACCTCCTTATTGTCTAAATAATTTTATTCCATTTAATATATCAATTTTTTTTGATATATTAAATATAAATCAATATATACATTATTGCAAGATTAAAAAACTATAATTTCACATAAACTTAGACATGCTCCACAGCAATAGTAAAAATATTTTCTTCCTAACTATATTATTAGAAACTCAAATTAAGTTAAATTTTAAAAATCCAAATCAATACATAGACACTAATCTATATAGATGCTAATCTATGGTAGTAAAATAATTAATGAGGTGAGTATAATGTTAAATATTGAAATATACGAAGAAGCTATGTGCTGTTCTACTGGCGTATGTGGTCCAGAACCGGATGAAACACTAATAAAGACGAACCAAATCAATGAATATTTAAAACAAAATCAAATAGAAGTTCAACGTTATAATATGAGTAATAATCCGAATGAATTTATTAAAAATAAAGAAGCTATTCGTTTAATTCAAGAAAAAGGTAATGAAGTTTTACCAATCACTTTTATAGAAGGCAATATAGCTAAAACGGGTACTTATATTACCCAAGAAGAAGCCGATGAAATTATTACGGTTAATCAGATGAGAAATGGAGGATGCTGTGGTGGAGATGGATGCTGTTAAATACTTAAATAAATTGAATTTAGATAATGTTGAGTTAACAAAATATTTGTTTTTTACTGGTAAAGGTGGCGTAGGCAAAACGACGATATCAAGTTCTATTGCTTTAAACTTAGCAGAGAATGGAAAGAAAGTAGCTTTAGTAAGTACTGATCCAGCTAGTAATTTACAAGATGTATTTCAAATGGAATTATCTAATAAATTAACTACATATCAACCTATACCTAATCTCTCTATAGCCAATTTTGACCCGATTGCTGCTGCAGACGATTATAAAGCACAAGCTATAGAACCTTATGAGGGTATTCTACCAGAAGATGTGCTTTCTGAGATGAAAGAACAGTTAAGTGGTTCGTGTACAGTTGAAGTAGCAGCATTTAATGAATTTACAAATTTTTTATCCGATAAAACTTTAGAACAAGAATTTGATTTCATTATATTTGATACAGCTCCAACAGGTCACACCTTGAGAATGCTTGAATTACCTTCTGCTTGGACAGATTATTTAAATTCAACGAGTAATGACGCTTCTTGCTTAGGTCAATTATCGGGTTTAAATGAAAATAGAGGTAAATATAATTCAGCACTTGAAAAACTACGTAACCAAGACGATACGACCATGATCTTAGTTGCGAAACCTAACCACTCTTCTATATATGAAATTCAAAGAGCGCAACAAGAATTACAACAACTATCAATTTCTAAATTCAAAGTAGTCATTAACAACTATATAGAAGAAAGTCACGGTTTAATTTCGAGTCAGATGAAATCAGAACAAGATAAAAACATTAATCATTTTACTGAATGGTTAAATAACAATCATGCTTATTACGTTCCATATAAAAAGCAGAAAGAAGAAGGTATAGAAAGTTTAACTAATCTATTAAATGATGATAACTTAATTGAAAATGATGACTTTATTGTTGAAGATCATCCGCAATTCAATAAATTAATAGATGAAATTGAAAATAGTAAAGTTCAATATTTATTTACAATGGGAAAAGGTGGCGTTGGTAAAACGACAGTAGCAACGCAATTAGCTACAGAATTATCTAATAAAGGACATCGTATTCTTTTAGCAACGACTGACCCTACTAAAGAAATTAATGTTGAAACCACAAGTAATTTAAATACTGCTTATATTGATGAAGAACAAGCATTAGAAAAGTATAAAAAAGAAATATTAGCCACAGTGAATGATGATACACCACAAGACGATATTGATTATATTATGGAAGATTTAAAATCACCTTGTACAGAAGAAATAGCATTTTTCAAAGCCTTTAGTGACATTATGGAGAATCAAGAAGACATGGATTACGTAATTGTAGATACAGCTCCTACAGGCCATACCTTGTTGTTACTTGATTCTAGTGAAAATCACCATAAAGAACTAAAGAAAAAATCAACTCAAACTACCAGTAATGTTGAAACGTTATTACCTAAAATTCAAAATCAAGATTTAACACAGATGATAATCGTAACACTAGCAGAAAAAACACCTTATTTAGAATCTAAACGTTTAGTAGAAGATTTAAATAGAGCCGATATAGGACATAATTGGTGGGTCGTTAATCAATCATTAGTTACGCTAAATCAACGTGATGACCTTTTTAGTAACAAAAAAGAAGATGAATCGATTTGGATAAACAAGATTAAAAATGAAAGTCTTAATAATTACTTTGTCATACCTTATGGAGGGTTAGAATAATGAAAAAAATTGTTATCATTGGTTCAGTTGCTGCCGGTACGAGTGTCGCGGCTAAAGCAAGAAGAAATAGTGAAGATGTTGAAATTACCGTTTTTGATAAAGGTAGTGATATTTCGTATTCCGTATGTGGTATCCCCTACTATATAGGAGGTAATGTATCTGATATTGATGAACTCACGCCACGAAATGCTAAATGGTTTAAAGAACGCTTTAATATAGATATTTATACAGAATATGAAGTGAATAAGATAAATGATAGTGATCAAACAATAACAGTTACTAATTTAGTAAATGATGAAAAGATGATTCAAAAATATGACGAATTAGTATTAGCAACAGGTTCATCGCCTAAAGAACTCCCTCAATTAAATAGCGAAGAATATAATAATGTGTTTAAAGTTAAAAATATTAATGATGCCAAAGCAATTTATAATTATATTAATGACCATGATGTTCAGAATATAACAATCGTTGGCGGTGGATTTATTGGTTTAGAGATGTTAGAACAATTATCTAATTACAACACTTCAATTGTTCAACGTAACACTTTTATGCCTCATTTAGACTACGATATGAGTTTTATGATTCAAGAATATATTGAAGATAAAGCTAACGTATATACCTATAATGAAATTGACATTATTGATTATGATGAGAATCATACGATAAATAGAGTCAGCTTAAAAACTGGCGAATTAATTGATACAGACTTAATCATTATTGGGATTGGTGTCACACCAAATACTAAATTAGCTAAAGAAATTGGTATTAATATTGGAGAATCTGGAGCAATACAAACCAATAAGTATTTGGAAACAAATATTCCTCATATATATGCAATTGGTGATGCAGCAGAAAGTTATAATTTAATTACTGGTAATCCTATATATAGACCGCTAGGTTCTACAGCAAATAAAATGGGTCGTATTTTAGGAGATCGATTAACTGGTGGAAATCTAGAACATAAAGGCATTTTAGGCACAGGCATTGTCCGTATCTTTGATATGACAATTGCCCAGACAGGTTTAACCGAAAAAGAAGCTGTTGAGTTAGAAATTGATATTGATGTATTACACAATGTGAAACCGAATCGTCCAGAATATATGCAAGGTCAAGAAATGGTGATTAAAGCTATATTTGATAAAAATAATTCTAAATTACTTGGTGCGCAAATAGTTGGGTATGAGGGCGTAGACAAGAGAATTGATGTACTAGCTACTGCTATAACATTTGGTGCCAAAGCAGAAGATTTATTTCATTTAGATTTAGCATATGCACCTCCTTTTTCTACAACTAAAGATCCTGTTATTTATACAGGGATGATTGGTCACAATATTACTCGGGGACGTAAAATTATAACGCCTGAAGAAGTCGTAAAACAAAAAAATGATTTATTGATTTTAGATGTACGTTCTCCAAAGCAATTTGAAGTTGATCATGTTGATGGAGCGATTAACGTCCCATTGAAAACGTTGAGAAGTTATGCAAAAACGTTAGATGAAAATCAAACAATCGTGACTTATTGTAATAAAGGTACTACTGGTAATGCTGCACAAAACGTACTTATTAATTTAGGCTTTAAACAAGTATATAATTTATCAGGTGGCAATAAAAATTATCAACGATATAAAAGGTTTCAAGTAGAAAGGGAGAAGAAAAATTGAATTATAATGAGATATCACAATACTTAAAAGTGATTGCTGATAGTAGCCGTCTTGAAATATTAGATTTGTTATCTTGTGGTGAATTATGCGCTTGTGATTTATTAGAGCATTTTTCTTTTTCTCAACCCACATTAAGTCATCATATGAAAGTATTAAAAGACAATAATTTAATTACATCCAGAAAAGATGGTAATAAAAATTTATACAAATTGAATCATGACGTATTAGATGACGTTACATCACGACTGACTCTATTGGGTTCCAGTACTGTCCCATGTATATGTGAAACAGTAGAGAAAGGTGAGTGTTAATTATGATGATATTAGCAATCACAATATTTGTATTAACGTTAATTTTTGTTATATGGCAACCTAAAGGTCTAGATATTGGTATTACTGCATTAATTGGTGCTGTAGTTGCTATAATCACTGGCGTTGTAAGCTTTTCAGACGTACTAGAAGTTACTGGAATTGTTTGGAATGCGACCTTAACTTTTGTTGCAGTTATTCTTATTTCACTCATATTAGATGAAATTGGCTTCTTTGAATGGTCTGCTATACATATGGTGAGAGCATCAAAAGGTAGCGGATTGAAAATGTTTATCTTTATCATGCTATTAGGTTCAGTTGTAGCAGCCTTCTTCGCAAATGATGGTGCAGCTTTAATACTGACGCCTATTGTTTTAGCTATGGTTCGTAGTTTAGGATTTGATAAAAAAGCGATATTTCCATTTATTATTGCTAGTGGTTTTATTGCAGATACCACATCATTACCACTTATTGTTAGTAATTTAGTTAATATTGTTTCTGCTGATTACTTTGATATTGGATTTGTTGAGTACTTCAGTAAAATGATTATACCTAATATATTCTCTCTGATTGCTAGTATTCTCGTCTTATGGTTATATTTTAGAAAGTCTATCCCAGGAAAATTTGATGCAGTAAATATTAGAGAACCAAAAGAAGCGATTAAGGACAAAAAGCTTTTTAACATCTCGTGGATTGTACTCACTGTATTGCTAGTTGGTTATTTAATAAGTGAATTTATAAATATTCCAGTATCAATTATTGCTGGTATCATTGCTTTAATATTTGTATTATTAGCGCGTAAATCTAAAGCCGTGCATACGAAACAAGTAATTAAAGGTGCGCCATGGAATATTGTTTTATTCTCCATTGGTATGTATCTCGTCGTATTTGGTTTGAAAAACGTGGGCATTACAACACTTCTTGGTGATGTACTAACAAACATTTCAAGTTATGGCTTATTTAGCAGCATTATGGGTATGGGCTTTGTAGCTGCATTCCTATCCTCTATTATGAATAACATGCCAACCGTTTTAATAGATGCAATAGCAATTGGTCAATCGAGTGCTACAGGAATATTAAAAGAAGGTATGATTTATGCGAATATTATCGGATCTGATTTGGGGCCTAAGATAACACCAATTGGTTCGTTAGCCACACTTCTTTGGTTACACGTACTAACTCAAAAAGGTGTCAAGATTTCTTGGGGAACCTATTTTAAGACCGGAATTATTATCACAATCCCTGTTTTATTTGTAACCCTATTAGGTCTATATTTAACACTAATAATTTTTTAAAAGAGAGGTAATAATAAATGGATAAGAAAACAATTTACTTTATATGTACTGGTAATTCTTGTCGTAGTCAAATGGCTGAGGGCTGGGGAAGAGAAATACTCGGCGAAGAATGGAATGTTTACTCAGCAGGTATCGAAACGCATGGCGTAAATCCTAAGGCGATAGAAGCTATGAAAGAAGTGGATATTGACATATCAAACCATACTTCTGATTTAATTGATAATAAAATTTTAAGACAATCAGACCTAGTTGTTACACTTTGTAGTGATGCTGATGAGAATTGTCCAGTCATCCCGCCTAATGTAAAAAAAGAACATTGGGGCTTTGATGACCCAGCAGGTAAATCTTGGTCAGAATTTCAACGTGTAAGAGATGAAATAGGTCAAAAGATCAAGCAATTTTATGATAATTAAGTTAATATAAAATTCAAAAACAGAGGATAAGCATTGTTATATGTGCTTATCCTCTGTTTTATATAATGATATTTGCTGCTTACCTTTTTCTGTTAGTTCTGCATATATTGTTGTGCCACATATAGGAAAACACCCATTGTAGAATAACTCTATATTTTTTGCTAAATCTTGCCTCGCTATGCTTTCAAGTGCTAATAAAAAATTTTTTCGCTTACATCTAAAGTTTTAAAATCTACACTTTATTCTTCTCTAATCGATAACAGTACATTATACACTAAATCTTGTTTTAACAACGTTCATCACCTCTTATTTATCTAGATGACGATACAAGGTTGCTCTACTTATATTTGTCTGTTCTTTTATCTCATCTAAAGTGTATTTTTTGCTCATATACATCTCAATAGCATCTCTAAGGTTATTATCATCGCGTTTGGGTCTACCTAAAGTTTTTCCTTTTTTTGCGTAATTTTCTAATCCTGCTCGTGTTCTAAATTTAACGATGTCACTTTGAAAGTCTGTAATATTATGTAATATTTCTAGAAATTCCCCTTTGATATCTTTATAAATATATCGATTTAAATTGATTACATATAAAGATATTTCCTCTTGTGAAAGATAATCTAATATATCTACTAAATGCTTCGTAGAATCTGCAAGTATACATAAATCCGTAATATATAACTTATCACCCGTCACTAGTTTCTTGCTTAAAAGAACATCTAATTCATTTCTATTTTTATTATTAGCATGAATTTCTTCAACAATTTCATTTGTATGGGTTTCGATTTTCTTTTTTTGTTCGTTTTTGAGACTAGAATTTTATGCCCTACTTACTTCTTTTATTTTCATTCAAATATTTGCTTGCATGATGAGTCGAAAATGCTTATAATATATTCAAATAAATATTTGAATGAAGATGGGATGATAATATGAAAAAGAAAGATACTTGTGAAATTTTTTGTTATGACGAAGAAAAGGTTAATCGAATACAAGGGGATTTACAAACAGTTGATATTTCTGGTGTTAGCCAAATGTTAAAGGCTATTGCCGATGAAAATAGAGCAAAAATTACTTACGCTCTGTGTCAGGATGAAGAGTTGTGTGTTTGTGATATAGCAAATATCTTAGGTATTACGATAGCAAATGCATCTCATCATTTACGTACGCTTTATAAGCAAGGGGTGGTCAACTTTAGAAAAGAAGGAAAACTAGCTTTCTATTCTTTAGATGATGAACATATCAGGCAGATAATGATGATCGCCCTAGCACATAAGAAAGAAGTGAAGGTCAATGTCTGAACAAAAGGTTAAACTAATGGAAGAAGAAATGAACGTCTATCGGGTCCAAGGATTTTCATGTGCAAATTGTGCAGGAAAGTTTGAGAAAAATGTTAAAAAGATTCCAGGCGTTCAGGACGCAAAAGTAAATTTTGGAGCTTCAAAAATTGATGTCTTCGGCAGTGCAACTGTTGAAGAACTAGAAAAGGCTGGTGCTTTTGAAAATCTTAAAGTGGCACCAGAGAAACCTAAAAGACGGGTAGAACCTGTGGTAATTAAAGATAAAAACGTTTACCGTGTGGAAGGATTTTCCTGCGCAAATTGTGCGGGGAAGTTTGAAAAAAATGTAAAACAAATAGCTGGAGTTGAGGATGCAAAAGTAAACTTTGGCGCTTCTAAAATTGATGTATATGGAAATGCATCGGTTGAAGAACTTGAAAAAGCAGTTGCTTTTGAGAATCTAAA
>NZ_JBICNX010000425.1:0-409 GCF_043107035.1 Staphylococcus sp. 231237_7MaSpsaltlick | reverse complement strand
CCTTAGTAATTAATATTGATGGTAAACGTGTTCAAGTTATGAATAGTGATGTAGTTATTGAAGAGAAGGGCGCAGAAAAGTTTGAGGTGAAACGATAATGTGGCTAGCAATAGCATTTATATTAGCAATCATAGCTTTAATAACTTTAATTACAAATAGTATCAAAGACGATGAGATAAAGAAACTACAACGTAAGCTAGGTTATGTAGAGGGAATCATTGAAGGGAATAAAAGATACAAGCAATAAAGCTAAGGAGGAATATTATGCATGAGTTATTTAGTTCAGTTGAAGTTGATTATAGAAAAACAAGAAAGAAGGTATACAAACTCTTTAATCGTTATCGATATCTTATAGAATTATTACCTTTAGAAGTATCACCAAGACTTACGCAGAACTGTAGCTTTATTC
>NZ_JBICNX010000424.1:0-410 GCF_043107035.1 Staphylococcus sp. 231237_7MaSpsaltlick | reverse complement strand
GTCTCTTTGATTGCTGCTTGAATATCTTTATCGCCTTTTTGATTTGGTTTGATCGCTTTAATATTTGCTACTGGTCGATAATTAACTTGTAATGCTTTTTGCCATAAATCGACCCATTCTGTCTGCGTAATATAATTTTCTTTTTTTCTAAAATACGCATTTTCAACACATAACAAAACGTGCATATGTTGATTATAACTTCCATCATTTTTATTGACTGTAACTTCTGTCGAACGCATAAAACCAATTAAATTTTTACTAACTTTTTTATATTTAAATAATCTTCTAAATGATTCAGTTAAATGCTTAAGACTTTTTTCTAAAGTATCTCCGTCTATCGCATTTCGTGTTGATAGTGTGAGAAATAACCAACGTGCTTTTGGCTTTTCTTTTACCACTTCTTCAATCAC
>NZ_JBICNX010000423.1:0-411 GCF_043107035.1 Staphylococcus sp. 231237_7MaSpsaltlick | reverse complement strand
TTAAAAGATTTTGGAGTTCTAATCTTATAATTTGACCATTATGCTTATAGAAAGGCATACCTGGAGCATAATCAGAAAATGTAAATAAATTCAGCTCTTTACCTAATTTTCTATGATTTATATTTTCATATTTTTCAAGAAATAATTCATGATTCTCTAGGGCTTCTCCGCTAGAAAAAGCTATACCTGATATACGTTGTAGAGCTTCATTATTTACATCTCTTAACCAATTTGTAGATGAAATATTTTTCAACTTATAATTTTTAAGTTTTGATAAATTACTTATAATAGGATAAGTAATTAATGATATATAATCACCAATTTTAGCAATTTTAATATTTTCTTCATCATTATGTTCAATATGGTACTTCATATATGCTTTGTCCGCTAAAACTACTTTAGCTTTTTCTT
>NZ_JBICNX010000422.1:0-413 GCF_043107035.1 Staphylococcus sp. 231237_7MaSpsaltlick | reverse complement strand
AACCAATTAAACTAGCTACATATTCAGTGGTAAATTCTTCAGATAGTCGTAATTTACGCAATTTAGTTTTAGGTTTTAAATATTTTTCTTTAAGCATTTTCTTTTTATCTGTTGCCGTCATTTATTATCACCTCCGATGACTGTATATAAACTATATCACGATTTGTGATATAGTTCAAGAATTTTTTATCACATTTTGTAATATTTTTATTGTTTCCTTATTATAGATGTGTTATATTTATCTCAAGGAGTGATACCAAATGAGTAAAAATGTAATAGGGAAAAGAATAAAAGAACTAAGAAAACAGAAAAAACTAACTCAAAATGATTTAAGTAAGTTGACTGGCTACAAACAAAATACTATTTCATCTCATGAAAATGGAACTCGTGGTATAGATGAAATAGATATAATG
>NZ_JBICNX010000421.1:0-414 GCF_043107035.1 Staphylococcus sp. 231237_7MaSpsaltlick | reverse complement strand
ATTCAATAATATCCTTTGCACCCAATCCATTTTCTACAACAAATAATGGCTTTTCAAATCTTTCATAAATTTGATTCATTGTAATTCTTAAACCAAGTGGATCGATGACCCATCCCCAATTACTGGTTTTTAGATGTGGGTTTTTAGCTGAAATAATAATATTACCCTCATTTGTCTCCGCTCTTGAAGTATCTGCAATAGACGTTCTTGATGCATAGTAGCTAAATGCTACAAAATCTACGGTTTGTTTCAATATGTCTCTATCACTTTCGATATCGATAGTAATATTTTTAGATTTAAAATAGGATTCCATGTAATATGGATATTTTCCTTTAGCTTGTACATCAACAAAGAAAGTATTTGTACGCTCATCTATTATAGATTGCCACACGTCTTCTGGATTACAACTATAAG
>NZ_JBICNX010000420.1:0-416 GCF_043107035.1 Staphylococcus sp. 231237_7MaSpsaltlick | reverse complement strand
CTTTATAGCCGATTGCGTTACATTTAATGTCTTAATATATTAAAGATTCAACAAGATTTTAAAAGAATCAGCAAAAGATGTTGGTATCAAAAAGAATATTTCCTCTCACATAATAAGACATAGCCATATATCACTACTTTCTCAACAAGGCGTATCACTTAAAGCTATAATGGATCGTGTAGGCCATTCAGACCATCGTACAACCCTATCCATTTATTCGCACGTTACAGAGCAAATGGATAAGGATATGATGAATAAACTTGAACAGGTAAAACTTGGATAATGCGCTCAAATTTGGGCGCATTTTTTATGCTTTAAATTCGATAATTTGCACACACTACCCTTTTTCTAATTAAAGTTAAACAAAAAGAACCCTAAAACCACTGTGGTTAAAGGATTCTTTGCATACTTCAATA
>NZ_JBICNX010000419.1:0-417 GCF_043107035.1 Staphylococcus sp. 231237_7MaSpsaltlick | reverse complement strand
CTCAGAAAGTGCATCAATATCATTGAGCACATCAGTGAGCGACTCAGAATCAGCAAGTACGTCATTGAGTACTTCAGTATCTGACTCAGAAAGTGCGTCAACATCATTAAGTACATCAGTATCAGGATCAGAAAGTGCATCAACGTCGTTGAGCACATCAGTGAGCGATTCAGAATCAGCAAGTACATCACTAAGTACATCAGTATCTGACTCAGAAAGTGCATCAACATCATTGAGCACATCAGTGAGCGATTCAGAATCAGCAAGTACGTCATTGAGTACATCAGTATCTGACTCAGAAAGTGCGTCAACATCATTAAGTACGTCAGTAAGTGATTCAGAAAGTGCAAGTACGTCATTAAGTACGTCAGTAAGTGATTCAGAATCAGCAAGTACGTCATTAAGTACTTCAGTAAG
>NZ_JBICNX010000418.1:0-418 GCF_043107035.1 Staphylococcus sp. 231237_7MaSpsaltlick | reverse complement strand
TGCTTCAGTTTCTAATATACATTGTATATTCTGCATGATTGATGCCTCCTATTAATATTCTTCGGGTAGTAACATGACGTAATAAGAAAGGTCTACATCATCTTCTCGGATAATATAGACCTTATTTATATTGATAGCTTTTGAATAATTCGCTTTATGTGTTTTGATGTACTCAGGACGTTCTTGTTTGTGTTTGATATATAATTGATCATTATGCATGTTGAACTGGAAGATATGAAAGTAATCTATTGCTTCTAGTTCCTTGGACTGTTCGTTTTCACTTTTAGAGACGAGTTGCCATAATTGTTTTTGTAAGGAGATAGGTAAGCTATTGGCAATCCCCCGTGTTATATATTTATTCATAAGCGTTTTCCTTTCGTTCTGATTCTTTCATCCATGTAATGATTTCGCTTAGGAT
>NZ_JBICNX010000417.1:0-420 GCF_043107035.1 Staphylococcus sp. 231237_7MaSpsaltlick | reverse complement strand
CAATAACATTATTGTGATGCGCGAGTTTTCATTTAGAATTAATGACGATCAAATTAGTAATTTTGATGGTAAAACAAAATTAGTTTATATTAAAACACTTAAAGATATGATGGCACAGTTTAACGGTGATATATCAAAATTTAATAAAGCATGAGGTGATTTTCCTTCCCTTATAGAAGGTGTAGAAAATAAAATTAATGAAGGTATAAGGACTATAAACCTTAAGGCTACACAAGTAGAAACAAATTTAAATAATACATTTAATGTACGGGAAAATGAATTTAAAAATAAAACGAATGATTTTATAGAGAATGTAGTAGTGGTGAAAGATGAAATAAAAGCGTATATAGATACTGCCAAACAAGAAGCAAATGATTTAGATGTTTTAAAACAAGGTGATGTGTTTAATTATCAAAAGTC
>NZ_JBICNX010000041.1:0-15208 GCF_043107035.1 Staphylococcus sp. 231237_7MaSpsaltlick | reverse complement strand
GCAGTATCAAGTACTCTATAACCTTGATTAAGGGCATTTACTATAGCATGTACACCTTCAGATCCATTTAATTTGTATGTACCAAAACCAATTTGTGGCAATACTTGACCATCAAGCAAATTCAAATTTTTCATAAACTTATTCCTCCTATTTACTTTGTCAATGTTGATTATATAACTCAACATTATCTATTTAAAATAATTTGCCTACACAAAGTAAAATTAAAAGGGGAGACAAACAAAAAACGCAGTTATCAAATACATTAATTTGCACTGATAACTACGTTACTTACTAATTAAAATTATTTATTTAAAACGCCTGTTTCCTTTAAATATTCCTCATATGGAATTTCTTTAGAAACAGATCCTTCTGGATTTAAATCGATGACACGATTTGCAATCGTATTTATAAATTCAAAATCATATGATGTAAAGATAATTGAACCTTTAAATGATTTCAATCCATCATTCACCGCTGTGATACTTTCTAAATCTAAGTGGTTAGTAGGTTCATCAAGTAACAATACATTCGAACTTGATAACATCATTTTACTTAACATACAACGTACTTTTTCTCCACCAGATAAAACATCTGCTTTTTTCTTAACTTCTTCACCACTAAATAACATACGTCCTAAGAAGCCACGTAAGAAAGTTTCAGTCTGTTCATCTTCAGGTGCATATTGACGCAACCAATCAACTAAGTTCATATTTACGCCTTCGAAGTATTCAGAATTATCTTTTGGTAAGTAACTACGTGATGTTGTTACACCCCATCTAACAGAACCTTCGTCTGGTTCCATTTCTCCAGCTAATATTTTCAGTAAAGTTGTCTTAGCAATTTCACTATCACCAATTAATACCGCTTTGTCATTTGGATCCATTGTAAATGAAATATTGTCTAATACTTTCACACCATCTACAGTTTTAGATAGGTTTTCCACAAACAATAAATCATTACCGATTTCACGTTCAGGTGTGAAGTTAACAAATGGATAACGACGTGAAGAAGGTTGAATATCTTCTAATTCTATTTTTTCTAATTGTTTCTTACGACTTGTAGCTTGTTTTGATTTTGATGCATTGGCAGAAAATCGTGCTACGAAATCTTGTAGTTCTTTGATTTTTTCTTCTTTTTTCTTATTTTGATCTTGTGCCATTTTCATAGCTAATTGGCTAGATTGATACCAAAAATCATAGTTACCAACGTAGACTTTAATTTTACCATAATCTAAATCTGCAATATGAGTACATACATTATTTAAAAAGTGTCTATCATGCGAAACAACGATAACTGTATTTTCAAAATTAATTAAGAAATCTTCTAACCAGCTAATCGCAGGAATATCTAAGCCGTTTGTAGGCTCATCTAGTAACAACACATCTGGTTCACCAAATAAACTTTGCGCCAATAACACTTTTACTTTTTGATTATTTTCTAACTCAGACATCGTTTTATCTTGTAAGTCTGCTGAAATACCTAAACCAGAAAGTAGTGTGCCTGCATCAGCTTCAGCATTCCAACCATCCATTTCAGCAAATTCACCTTCTAATTCCGCAGCGCGGATACCATCTTCATCACTGAAATCTGGTTTCATATAAATTTCATCTTTTTCTTTCATCACTTGATATAAACGTTCATGTCCTTTAATAACAACATCTATTACACGTTCTTCTTCATATGCGAAGTGATCCTGTTTCAAAATAGCTAAACGTTCATTTTTCCCTAAAGATACATGTCCTGTTTGAGCATCTAACTCACCAGATAAAATCTTTAAAAAAGTGGATTTCCCAGCACCATTTGCGCCGATTAAGCCGTAACAATTGCCATCTGTAAATTTAATATTTACATCTTCAAATAATTTACGATCACCAAATCGTAAACTTACATCAGTAACTTGTAACATGTATTTACTCCTTTATTCGTTAATCTACCGGACAAATTATAACACAATTAACTTGGACTTTCGACCATTCTCGATGGAGTAATGCTTGTTTGTGTTATGCATGTTATAATAATATAGAATAAATTTATGTACGAAGGAGAAAAGTATGGCCAGAGACGAAAAAGATATTGTAGGCTCAATTGAGTTTTTAGAAGTAATCGGTTTAGAAGGATCTACTTATAAATTAAAAGGACCTAACGGCGAAGAAGTAAAGCTCAATCAATCTGAAATTCAAGATGATGATGAATTAGAAATCGGTGAAGAATATAGTTTCTTCATTTATCCAAATAGATCAGGAGATTTATTTGCCACACAAAACATGCCTGATATTACGACAGATAAGTATGATTTTGTAAAAGTATTAAAAACAGACAGAGATGGTGCACATGTTGACGTAGGTTTACCTCGTGAAGTATTAGTACCATGGGAAGATTTACCAAAAGTTAAAACTGTCTGGCCGACACAAGGTGACGAATTACTCGTTACATTAAGAATCGATAGAGAGAAAAATATGTTTGCACGTTTAGCATCAGAGACAATCGTCGAAAAAATGTATACGCCTGTACACGATGAATCATTACAAAATAAAATAATAGAAGCAAGACCATATCGTTTATTAAGAATCGGTAGTTTCCTATTATCAAAAGAAGGGCATAAAATTTTCGTTCACGAATCAGAACGTAAAGCTGAACCTCGCTTAGGCGAAAATGTCGAGGTGCGAATTATTGGTCACAATGACAATGGCGAACTTAATGGGTCATTTTTACCATTAGCTCATGAACGTTTAGATGATGACGGGCAACATATCTTCGACTTATTAGTTGAATACGATGGAGAATTACCGTTTTGGGATAAATCTAGTCCAGAAGCGATAAAGGAAGTGTTCAATATGAGCAAGGGTGCATTTAAACGCGCAATCGGACATTTATATAAACAAAAAATAATTAACATTGAAACAGGAAAGATCTCTTTAACTAAAAAGGGATGGAGTAGGGTAGAAGACTAAACCTCCCATAAAGAAGACAATATAATAGATAAATATATACATTCCCAACCGAAATATACTACAAATTTGTAGTGTGTTTCGGTTTTTTTGTTAAGATTTACTATTTGCGACGTAATCTCTGTAATATTGCTCACACCTAAAAAATGCATTACAAAACGCTAAATGACAGTATTTTCAAGTACATTTAAACACCTGAAATATTTCAATTATAAATTTTGTAAATAACATCAACATTTTCTTAACATATCTTTTACATTAAACTCATTTGTAATTAATAAATGATGTGTAGTATAGGGATTGTAAGAACTACATATAAAACACATATGGGTTATTTATCTATTAGGAGGATGTTTCAATGAAAAATTGGCAATTAGTTGGTACTACAGTAATTGGCGCTTCACTTTTATTAGGTGCTTGTGGTGGCGGTAATAGCGGCTCAGGCGAAGGTAAAGGTAGCGGGGAAGTTAAAGGCGATGGTTCGTCAACAGTAGGCCCTATCATTGAAAAATTAAATGAAAAATTTGCAAAAGATAATAAAGATGTAACTGTATCTAACGGTACAGCTGGTACTGGTGGAGGATTTGAAAAATTCATTTCGGGAAATACTGATTTCTCAAATGCTTCAAGACCAATAAAAGATGAAGAAAAGAAAAAATTAGAAGATAAAGGCATCAAATATGATGAATTCAAAATTGCACAAGATGGTGTAACAATTGCAGTAAATAAAGATAACGACTTTGTTAATGAATTAACTAAAGAACAATTAAAAGAAATTTATTCTGGTAAAGCAAAAACATGGAAAGATGTTAACTCTAAATGGCCAGATAAAGAAATCAAAGCATTTTCACCTGACCAATCTCACGGAACTTATGACTTCTTCACAGAAGAAATCATGGACAAAGGTGATATTAAAGCAGAGAAAAATGCTGATACTAACGTAATTGTTTCATCTGTTGAGAAAAACAAACAAGGTGTTGGCTACTTCGGTTATAACTTCTATCAACAAAACAAAGATAAATTGAAAGAAGTTAAAATTAAGGATGACAATGGTAAGTTAACTGAACCAACTAAGAAAACAATTCAAGATGGTTCTTATGCATTAAGTAGACCATTATTCATCTACACAAACGAGAAGAAATTAAAAGATAACAAAGGATTCCAAGATTTCATGAAATTTGTCATCGATGACAAAGGTAAATCAGCTGAAGATGCAGGATTCGTCGCTTTACCTAAGAAAGACTACAAAGAGCAACAAGATAAATTAGATGACATCATTGGTAAAGATAGTAAAAAAGAAGATAGCAAAAAAGAAGACAAATAAGTAATAAAACATATTTAAAGGTTGGGATTCTGGATTAGGGGTGACAAAGTGGTCTATGTACCACTTTGTCAATCCAATTCCTTGTTCAATACATCTAATAATTATAGCGTGTGCTGTTATGTTTTTACTAACGCTGAAATTAACGGATGTGAACATCCCAGCCTTTATTCATATTTGGGAGTTTAATAGAAAGAAGGGAAATTTATGGCAAATCAGAACCTTTCAGTAAGTGAAATGATCGCGAAAAATAATGCGAATAAAAAAAGAATAAGTAATAAACTAGTTCCAATTATCTTGGGAATTATTGCATTATTTTCAATCCTCACTACTGTCGGCATAATCGTAACATTACTAACTGAAACAATTACATTCTTCACACGAGTTCCAATTACAGATTTCTTATTCACAAAAGATTGGAACCCATTTTCTTCTAATCCAGAATATGGTATTTGGGCTCTAATCTTAGGAACATTAAAAATTACCTTTATCGCTACGATTGTTGCAGTACCAATTGGTTTAGGAGCAGCATTATATTTAAGTGAATATGCATCGCAACGTTCTAAAAAAATCATTAAACCAATCTTAGAAATACTGTCAGGTATTCCAACAATTGTATTTGGTTTCTTTGCATTAACATTTGTAACACCATTACTAAGATCAATTTTCCCAGAATTGGGTAGTTTTAACTCTATTAGTCCTGGAATTGTCGTTGGTGTAATGATTATTCCACTCATTTCAAGTATGAGTGAAGATGCTATGTCATCTGTACCTAATAAAATGCGTGAAGGTGCATTAGGGTTAGGGGCGACAAAATTTGAAGTTGCAACGAAGGTTGTATTACCGGCTGCCACTTCTGGTATCATGGCTTCAATTGTATTAGCAATCTCTCGTGCAATTGGAGAAACGATGATTGTATCACTTGCTGCAGGTAGTACACCAAATTCAACATTAGAGTTAACAGGTTCAATTCAGACAATGACTGGTTACATTGTTCAAGTTGCTACAGGTGATGCTACATTTGGTTCAGATATTTACTACAGTATCTATGCGGTTGGTTTCACATTGTTCTTGTTCACTCTTGTAATGAACTTAATATCTCAATGGATTACGAAACGCTTTAGAGAGGAGTATTAATATGGAACAAGTGAATAATAATTCAAAATCGTTAGTTAACCAAAATACAGTCGAGAAAAAACTATCTAGTCGATTAACAAAAAACAAAATTAATAAGTGGGCATTTTTCGGTTGTACGATGATTGGATTACTCGTATTGGCCGTCCTATTAATAGATACACTAATCAAAGGTGCAGGTCATTTAACACCTTCATTCTTTACTAATTTTTCATCTTCGACTCCGTCAATGGCAGGGGTTAAAGGTGCATTGATTGGTACGATTTGGTTGATGATTACAATTATTCCTATCTCAATTATTTTAGGAGTTGGTACAGCAATTTACTTGGAAGAGTATGCAAAGGATAATGCATTCACAAACTTTATTAAAGTTTGTATCGCTAACCTTGCAGGTGTACCGTCAGTTGTATTCGGTTTACTTGGTTTAACAATTTTTGTTAGAGGTATGGGCGTTGAGGCTTTAGCATTAAGTAACTCAGTACTTGCTGCAGCATTAACAATGTCACTATTAATCTTGCCAGTAATTATCGTTGCCAGCCAAGAAGCTATTAGATCCGTTCCAAATTCTGTTAGAGAAGCTTCTTATGGATTAGGTGGTAATAAATGGCAAACTATTCGCCGTGTTGTATTACCAGCTGCTATCCCTGGAATCTTAACTGGGTTTATCTTAGCGCTATCTCGTGCATTAGGTGAAACAGCACCGTTAATATTAATCGGTATACCAACCGTATTATTAAACTTACCGTCAAGCGTATTCGATCAATTCCAAGCACTACCAATGGCAATTTACAATTGGGCGAAATTACCTCAAGATGAGTTCCAAAATGTTGCTTCTGCAGGAATTATCGTCTTACTCATTATCTTATTATTAATGAATGCTATCGCTATATTCTTAAGAAATAAATACAGTAAAAAATATTAATCATAGAAAGACTAAAATGGGAAAATTGCAAAGATTTATCAATATTTGCAAACAGTCTGAATAAAAGGAGTTTTAATTATGACTAAAAATGATATTATCGAAGAAAAATCAGCACTAGATGCTCACACAGATCATGACGCAACGCCTGTGACTACAATCGAAGCTGAAAAGAAAGACAATAAAATTCCAGATAGCGAAAAGAAAATCGTGTACTCAACTAAAAATTTAGATTTATGGTATGGTGAAAATCATGCACTGAAAAATATTAATCTAGATATTTTAGAGAATAATGTAACAGCAATTATCGGTCCATCAGGTTGTGGTAAATCAACTTATATCAAGACATTAAACAGAATGGTAGAACTTGTTCCAACTGTTAAAACGGCTGGTAAAATCGTATACCGTGATCAAAACATTTTTGATGAAAAGTATTCAGTTGAAAAATTAAGAACTAATGTCGGAATGGTATTCCAACAACCTAATCCATTCCCTAAATCAATTTATGACAATATCACTTATGGGCCAAAGATTCACGGTATCAAAAATAAAAAGGTACTTGATGAAATCGTAGAAAAATCACTTCGTGGTGCAGCAATTTGGGACGAACTAAAAGATCGTTTAGATACAAATGCTTATAGCTTATCAGGTGGACAGCAACAACGTGTTTGTATTGCCAGAACATTAGCTATTGAACCAGACGTAATTTTAATGGATGAACCAACATCTGCATTAGACCCGATTTCAACATTGAAAGTTGAAGAGCTTGTTCAAGATTTAAAAGAAAAATATTCAATCATCATCGTGACACACAATATGCAACAAGCAGCTCGTGTTTCTGATAAAACTGCCTTCTTCTTAAATGGTTATGTAAATGAATATGATGACACTGATAAAATCTTCTCAAATCCATCAGATAAACAAACAGAAGATTATATCTCAGGTCGTTTTGGTTAATATGCCTATGGCCGTAATTAGACATAAATATGAAGGTCAACTCGAAGACCTAATCAAAGATTTACGTCGCTTAGGTATACAAGTGTATCGCCATATCGAATTTGCATTAAACTCTTTAAGTGAAGAAGATAGAAATTACGCGAGACAAATTATTGAAAAAGATAAAGAAATAAACCAACAAGAAACCAATATAAATGAAAAGGTAATCATGTTAATTTCAAAGCAACAACCTATTGCTTCTGATTTGAGATTGATGATGGCTTCATTGAAAAGTGCATCTGATTTAGAACGAATAGGTGATAATGCTGCAAGTATCGCTGAAATCAGATTACGTGCCAAAATTATCGATAATTACGTGTTAACACGTTTAAATACGATGGGGAAATTAGCATTATTAATGCTTAAAGATTTAGATGATGCTGCTAAAAGCAATGATACCACCCTAATCAAAGAAATCATTGAACGAGACGATGATATAGACGACTTATATAAAAACATAGTTAATACAACTTATTTAATTGATAACGATCCATTTGTATCAGGTCAAGCCCATCTTGCTGCGAGACACTTAGAACGAATAGGTGATCATATTTGTAATGTTGCAGAAAACATATACTTTTTTATCACTGGAAATAGGTACGAATCCTATAATAAATAATTTAAACACTATCATCCAATTTATAGAATATGATATTACCAATAACCAAATTTGAAATTCATATAAATAATCCTATGAAATATAACCTAATAAAAAGCAAGTAAATGATTTTTTGTTCATTTACTTGCTTTTTTATTATAGAAAAAAACCATACGCAATGCGTATGGTTCAGTATTTACAAAACCAGTAAATTGTAGCGCACTTGTTAGTGACGGGCACACATTAAGTCTATCTACGTATATTTTTATTTTATATAACTTTCGCAGTTAGTTAATTTATTGGTCAGTAGCTTCTATTTCATCAGTAAGTTGCTCTAATTCATTTACTAATTTACCTATATATTGAATTGTCGCTCTCAATGGTTGCTCGGTAGTAATATCTATACCCGCAATGCTAGCTAAATCAGCAGGGGACTTACTTCCTCCAGCGCGTAAAGTATCTAACCATTGCTCGACTGCAATCTGTCCTTCATTTTGTATTCGTTGCGACATAACAGTACCAATTGTTAGTCCAGCAGAATACGTATAAGAATAGAGACCCATATAATAGTGTGGTTGTCTCATCCAAGTCAATTCAGCACCTTCAGTTAACTTCACACTATCACCAAAGAATTGACTATAAACATCTCTCATTATTTCATTAAGTTGTGGTGCTGTAAGTGATTCACCTGCATCAACTTTATTATATACTTCACGTTGATATGCAGCTTCTAATAAATGTGTAACCATATTATGATAGTATGTTCTTGAAACGATTGAACCAATAACCCAACGTTTAAATTTCGGATCATCACTATGTTCAAATAGATAGTTTGCCATCAACATTTCATTCATAGTTGATGGGGCTTCAACAAAATACATAGACGCTTCAGATTCTAAATAATTTTGTTCTTGTTGGGCTAATGTGAAATGGCCAGCATGACCTAATTCATGAGCTAATACAAATGTTTCAGTCATTTTACCTGTCCAAGAGATAAACACATATGAGTGTGATGCATATGGACTTGCACAATAGGCACCCGTTTCTTTACCTTTATTTTGGGCAAAATCAATCCAACGATCCTCATATGCAGTTTCTACCATATTAAGGTAATCTTTACCTAACACATTCAACGCACCATAGATATAGCGCTTTGAATCTTCAATTGAAATCTCAGGCTCAAATTCAGGATCTATTGAGACCTTTAAATCTTCGAATTTCATTACATCTAGACCATGAACACGTTTGAGTAACTTAGCATATTTTTGCATAATAGGGGCTAAATCGCTCATAATAACATCAATTTGTCGGTCAAACATATCACGTGTGACTTCTTGGTCTTGCAATAAATAGTCTATAACCGAGTCATAACCACGTAAATCAGCTTCAATTTTTTCCTGTTGAACCTTCATATTATAAGTTGCAGCAGTCGTATGCTGATATTTTTTCAACGCCTCACTAAAATGTTTAAAGCTCTTTGTTCTAAATGACTCATCCGGATTGTCTTCATATTCATTTTCAAATGTTGCATAGTCTAATGGATATGACTGACCATTGTGTTCAAAGGATTCAAAATCAATATCTAACATTTTAGTAATACCATATAATTCATAAGCGCCATCCAATGTAGGGGATAAACTCGCTAAAGTTTTTTCCACTTCAGGTGCTAATTGATAACGTTGTCTATGCTTTAATTTAGTTAAATAATGAGGATATTTTGAAGTTGAAATAAGTTGAGCTAATTGATTACTATTAAGTTCTAAAATTTCTGATTCTACAAATGCTAACTCACTTGCAATCTTTCCATAACTTGTAGAAAGTTTCGAACTTAATGTTTGAGCTGTAGGATTTGTCGTATCAACACTTAGTCTTAATTCAGCAAAATTTGCCATTTTGTCTAGATTTATAAGTATGTTTGCATATTCATCTAATGCTGTTTCAATTAAATCTATGTCTGTTAAACGTCCACTGTAATTTTGATTAAACGCTTTAGCATCTGTTATAGTCTGTTCAATCATTTCATAAAATTGTTGATCTGATAAGAACAAATCTGTAGTGTCCCAAGTTTCATTTGTAGGGACTTCATTTCTAAAAGGTAATGCTTTACCCATGTTAACAACTCCTTTATCACTACGTTATATCATACATATTTCATTATACATGAATTTAATGTTTAAAATACAATGCGAGGCATTAATCAATTCGAATCAGATTAAAGGAACATGTAAGGCATTTTATTTATATAGAAGATTTTAATTCAGAAAATATATTAAAAATTATATTTGACCTAATAAATTGAATATTTTAATATAAAATCATACTACTGAAGTCTGAACAGTTATGAATAAAGATATAGTATACTTATAGATAATTAAGAAAGTAGAATCTTTAAAAATCAATCTAAGGAGTGCTCCAAATGACAATAATGGATATGCCTAATTTTTTATGGATTACAATTGGAGCTATGATAATATTAACTTTATTTTGTAATCTTGCTTTAAACAAATGGTTTGCACCTGCAATTATTACATTTATCGTCTTAGGTGTTGCAGCATTCTTAATTCCAAACTTCCAAGATATTACTTATGAACCATTACTTGGTTATGCAGCATTTCTGGCTATAGTCAGTTTGATTATTAGTTTTTTAATTTGGTATTTCACACGAGATTTTCGACGCAAACGTAAAGAGAAGAAAATGCAAAAAGCTATTGCTAAACGTGGGGGAATTCCACAAGAACATATGGAAAATTATAAACATTATAGAAAGCGATAAATAATAAAAACTACGGTAATCCTTATTATTGGGGATTACCGTAGTTTTTATTTAGTATAATTATTTTTTGTATGCTTGTTGTATATTGTTTAATTGTTCAATTGTTAAATTGATGCCACCTTCACCAAAGAACCATGCATTTGATTCAAAAGGGGTAACATCATTTTGTTTGATAGCTTTCACATTTTTTATTACAGGATTTTTCAACGCCTGAGGAATATGCTGTTTATCTTGCTTTAAATCTTTTGTTCTATCAATAACAAAAATTTTATCGGGGTTAAGTTTTTCAAGATATTCATTTGAAACTAATATACCACTTGAATTTGCTTTCATTTTCGGATCAGCATGTTTGATGTCTAAATCTTTGTTTAAAAAGCCTCCAAATCTACCACTATCTGCAAATGCTTTAATTCCTTTATCATCTACATTTAAGAACAGTACACGATCATTGTTTATACTCTTTTTAGTTTCATTAACTTTATCATCTAATTTTGAAATTAATTTATCTGTCTGTTGCTCTTTATTAAAGATCTTCCCAATATTTTGTGTATTATGCTTAATAGATTTTATGTAATTATCATTATCTGGACTTACAAATACTATTTTGGCTTTAGGAGCAGCTTTTTTCATTTCATCTAGCGTCTTAGTATGTGCCTGTCTAAATGAAGCAAATATTACATCTGGTTTTGCTTTAGCTAAAGCATCATAATCTGGTTGACCTGGATTACCTAAATTTGTATACTTTTTATCTTTAAACTCATTCAAGCTCTTAGGTAAAAAAGATGCACCTTGACCTTTAGAAATTGCTACGATTTTATTTTGTAATTTCAATGATTTCATAATATCTAAAGCACCATAATCCATAACTGCAACACGTTTAGGATTTACAGGAACTTTAATGTTTTCTGTTTTCATTTTCCCACGATTATGATCTTTATTTTTATCTTTAAATTCATAAGTTTGTTTAATACTAACTGTTTTTTGATCTTTTTCTGCTTTTTCATTCGAATTGGAACCACAGGCTGCTAACATCACAGCAAAACATAAAACTACAAACAATATTTTCTTCATTACTTTATCCTCCTTATAATAGCTTTTATTATATCCTAATTGAAAAGTGTTATCAATTAGATTTTTAAAAACTTAGTTTTATACTATTACTTTGATTGCAGAATAATTCACTTTTTGCAGAAAGTATGGAAAATATAACAAACCAATGATAATAACTACATTAATAAGTACAAACTAACAATCATAGGAGATAAATGTATATCAAAACTTTAACTATTACTGAATGTAAAATAATAGTTAAATAAAGGACAATCAATAAAATATACTTGCTTATAGCAGGTTAACATAGATGCTAGTGATTTATTATTCAAAATTTACAGGATTGTTCAAATACAAACATATGGAATTGAATAGCATTTTGACTTTATAGATAAAAGTCTTAAAAGAATGTAGCTTGAACAAGATTCTTATTAGAATTATCACCAAATTAAATAATATGAATAACTTTATTAGTTAAATGACTCGAATTTGAATTTATAAAATGTGATGAATTAGATTTATAAACATTAACAAGCTAAATTATATTTATTGAATTTAGTAACTGAAATCAAGTCTTAAATAATAACATAATTTCAACTATAGAAAGCAACCAATAATTAATGAACAGGATTATCTATAATTTTAAAAATTGAAATCTATTAATGATATGAAAGACGTTGATGCAAATTAACAGTACGATAGATGAAATAGGGTTATAATGCTCACTTTTCAATCACTGTACATAACTTCCTATAATATATATTATGTAAACTAAAAACAAAATTTCAAAGTAAGCCATCTGAATCACTGTTCACTAGTTATATTTAATGTGATTTCATGTTTAATATATTAAACATTTATAACTGCTCATACATGTTGCTTATTATTACTGAACGATTTATCGTCCTTATAAACTTACAACGATCTAATCCATATATTGCGAATTAACTCGCAATCTCAAAAATTTTACGCCACAACATTCTAATTTTAAAGATTTAATTATATCCATAATACTCAGACAACCAAATGCATTATTGCTCATCATGCTATATGTGATTCTAGATTACATTCAACGTACAATGACACGTAAAATTAATTTTCGATGCTCAGAAATTGCAATCTCAGCGTCGTAATATCGAACACGAAACATGCTGCTAGATATATCCATATACAGCTGACATTTATATAATATATAAATAACATGATGAAACAATCCTTAGTTGATTGGTTTTAAATTAAAAATTAACTACTATAAGTTTACATAACATATTTATAGTTACTTATATTTTATAGTTGCATTTACATTATATATGTTTATACTGTTATTATTAACTTAGGAGTGACTAAAATGAGTCAAAACAATCGAATCAAATGGCCAAGTTTAGTTGTTGGTGTGATTTTCCTGATTATAGCAGTTTTTATCATGAGTTTTCCTCAAGAAAATCTCTTCATTATTACTTGGCTAATTGGACTATTATTTATAATCAATGGCTTTATGGAGCTTGTGATGAGCGTTAATATGAGGAAACATACAAATCAAAATTCCGTATTCATAATGTTAACTGCTATTATTAATATTATTATCGGTATTGTCATTATTCTTAATATTGTTACGAGTACCACATTTATCATTTATCTATTTGCTGTTTGGTTTATTATTCATGCAGTTTTAGCTATATTTACAGTTACACAGCTCGAGAGATCAAATCGTTTATTACACACGATTTCCATTTTTATTAATATTTTAGAAATAATTTTGGGGATACTTTTATTATTTAATCCTATAATTGCAGCTGTGCTTGTATCATTTGTACTTGCGTTCGTATTTGTGATTATTGGTATCTCACAAATTATTATCGCATTATCATAATAACTTAATTTTAAAAACCACATTGTAAGACAAAAGCGTTTATTGAAATACATTTATTTCAATAAACGCCTTTTTAAAGATAGTTCGGTAGTTATAATGACACTATTTCGTTAGCAAATTTGTTAGAACTAATCATACGCAATAATCGAGCCATTTCATTGCAAAAACAAAAATTATAAAAATAAATTTTACTATAAAAATATTATAATGTAATGATATTGCAATATAATATTTCGATTGATATACTAAAAATGTGGAAGACATCGAGTATCAACAACTAAGATTATTCCACACAATTTAGTATACTTGTTATATTAGATTGCCATCCTAATATAACTAATATTTTCATTTAAAAATGAAAGACAGCAACCTGAATTTTGCTCATACATAATCAGGTTGCTGTTTTATTTTTGCTATTTTTTCACTTTTTTACGTACATTATTTAATGTATTAAACAGCCAATATTTCGTCTTCTTAATCGGCTTATAGAAGTCACCAATCAACTCTTCAATTTGTACATTAAAACCTCGTTTAAATCTATATACACCGTAATCCTCACTATTTTCAGTGAAATCACCTGATAATCCATAGAAATTATAACGTGCATAGCCATGTTCAAAGCAATAATTCATCATAAACCAATGCATCATATAAGGTCCCATATATTGATTATATTTCGTTGATGATCCACCAGAGAAATAGTTAACTTCATAGGCATTTGCAAAGTAAACACCAGATGCTAGGTTTAATATCGAACCGTCTGTTTGACGTAATTCACTTGCTTGTAACAATTCTTTCTTGTCATGTTCAATTTGTTTATCTAGTTCAGCAATTTTCTTTAACTGCTTATCATTTTTATTTTCCTTTTGCATGATTTGATCTCTACGTGATTCTTTATCATTAATGGCTTCTTGAGTGCTATTAATATATTCATCTAAATCAATATACGCTAACGGCACCAATGCTTTGTCACCATAATTATCAATAAAATTATAGAAATATTCATCTGTTTTCGATACAAATCCAGTACGCTCTTCTGTTTCTCTATATAAATCCAAGAATATACCGAACTCGTCACGTGATAACATACGTACCTTTACGCCATAATTAATCGCTTTATTAATATTACGCTTTCTTTGGCTATCAAATTGTTTTTTCAAGCTAGCAGGCGTTTCATTTTCAAGGTTTAGTACACCCATCCATCTCACTTGGCTTGAAGTATCGTATTTTGTAGTGAAGCCATGATGCGTATAGCCATGTGATTTAAACAGATTAACCAACGCGTCATTTTCATTATATTCTGGCAAAGGATTAATATCTTTATCATAGACATTATAAATCCAATACGGGTCCATTTTCACATATAAACAATTGTTTTGTTGTAAATATGTATCTAATTCACGCAAATAGAAATCCACTAAACCTAAATCGTTATAATCCATGACCGGACCACGGTTTGAATAATAAACATAGCTACCCATTGTGGGAATTTTAGAGAAAAGACTAGCAGCAATAACTTGATTATCGTCATCTTTTAAGCCTAATAATACAACTTGAAATCCATCTTCTTCTCTCGTCGCAATATTTTCTTTCACTTGA
>NZ_JBICNX010000416.1:0-420 GCF_043107035.1 Staphylococcus sp. 231237_7MaSpsaltlick | reverse complement strand
TTACAAGATAGTGGTATTACAGATGATTTAAGTTACTCGGAAAGTCTTGTGATAGAAGGGCATCCAACACATCCTTTAACAAAAACTAAATTGCCTCTCAGTACTAATGAATTGAAACTTTATGCACCAGAATTTGAAAAAGTTATTCTATTAAATATTATTCTTATTGAAAAAAATCATGTAGTAACAACAGCAATAAATGATGATCAAGATTTTATTCTAAATCAAGTTATTCCTGAATATCGAGATCGTTTAAAATGCTACCTCGAGCCACTTCGATTAAATCTTAACGATTACAGAGTGATGTTGATACATCCTTGGCAGTATGATCATACTATCGGCGAACAATTTGAAGAATGGATAGTCAAGAAAATCTTACTACCTACACCATTTACTGTTGAGTCCAAAGCTACTTTATCA
>NZ_JBICNX010000415.1:0-421 GCF_043107035.1 Staphylococcus sp. 231237_7MaSpsaltlick | reverse complement strand
ATCTATACTATCTATTTATATTATTGTAAAATATTTGAAGAAAATGGAAATTGTACAATGTAAAAGTGTGTTATATATAAAACTTTAGGAGGGACTATAATGTCGGTTAAAAACGAAAAGAAATATCGATGGAAGGATATTAACGGTAAAGATTTTTTTCTGCCAATCATTTATTTAGCTAGTAATTTTTTCTTGTCACTTATAATTTTGAGTGTAACGTGGGCAGTTAATATAAGTTTTGGTGATAGTTACAGTAATGATAAATTTGATGGGTCGAGCGCCGCTGATTTGTTAATGGAGATTGGTGTTTTTATATTTATCATGATTATATGGATGTTGTTACATAAAAATAGTTATAAAATTGAGTGGAAAAGTGGCTTCAGTAATATTAAGAAATACTGGAAACTCATCATTGTTACAT
>NZ_JBICNX010000414.1:0-422 GCF_043107035.1 Staphylococcus sp. 231237_7MaSpsaltlick | reverse complement strand
CTATTATCGCCCTTGCCCTATGTAGACGCTACAACATAACAATAGCCATGAGTTCCGTTGTGTTACTTCTTTGCTAATACGGCGTTTAGATAAGGTTTATTAATGCAGCATGTTCCCAATATGACGGTATAGGACTGAGACAAAACCACCCCTTTACTTATGAAATGCTTAATATTTAACAAAGTGAAATAAAGCATATACCGACCACAGATACCCCGATTTTAGCCTACTGTAAAAATGCACAGTAGGTATATCGCCCCTTTTCAAATCCTT
This sequence comes from Staphylococcus sp. 231237_7MaSpsaltlick, assembly GCF_043107035.1. NCBI lineage: Bacteria > Bacillati > Bacillota > Bacilli > Caryophanales > Staphylococcaceae > Staphylococcus > Staphylococcus sp. 231237_7MaSpsaltlick. The sequence continues at coordinate 149 of NZ_JBICNX010000414.1, read as the reverse complement.
TGATAAACAAACCAAGCACCCCGATAAGATAAGCAGGAAGCGGAGCAGAGAAAATGCTAACCGCTTTTTTTGTGCCGTTTAGCCCTTAATGTATGAAAACGATCAAAGCAAAGGTCATACAAACCATTTTGAACACAAGTGCGAGTGAA
>NZ_JBICNX010000413.1:0-423 GCF_043107035.1 Staphylococcus sp. 231237_7MaSpsaltlick | reverse complement strand
TCACACAGCTCGTTTATTTCTCTTAATCTACTTTGTGATAGTGTCTGTATTGATTTTATTATTTTTTTATTATTAAATTTCTTAACTAAATCCGGTATATCTGTAATGTAAACTTGAACTTTAACGCCCGTTGCCATAGACATTTTCTGTTTTTTTGGATCATCATCAACTACTAACACAGGTTCCATTCCCATATAAGGTGTATTTCTCATTTGACGTATAAGTAGTGAACCACCTCTACCGCCACCTACAATAAGTGTTGGTTTTTTCTTAACATCTTTATTGGTAAACGTTTTCCTATAAACTCTCCAAGACAGTCTAGAACCACCTATTAACAATAAATGCATCATCCAAGTTATAAAGTATAACCTTAAAAATGGCGGCTGATGTGTTAATAATGGTACGATAATTGCTGTCGCAACA
>NZ_JBICNX010000412.1:0-423 GCF_043107035.1 Staphylococcus sp. 231237_7MaSpsaltlick | reverse complement strand
CTTACCATTCAATGTATACGTGTTACCCACATCTATCTCTTAAACTGATTGGGTCTTATAGTGGTAAGCTATCAGGTAGTAGGATATAACCATATGGTCAATAAACCTACACCTATATAACGCACCTATTCACCGTCCACCTTATAAGCCTATGGTATTAATGTGTGTCCTTATCTTTGTGGCGTATGAATACGTGCATATAAAAAGACACACCCGCAATGGATGTGCCTTGATATGTATTGGAGGTTAACACGCTATCCGTCAGTAACAGTCACACCAACCAATATCCGCAGATTACTGGTGACCTCCGATGTTGGATTATTTAACGTCGTCCCAACTGACGAATACATCTTTTCGTGCAGTATTAATTTTAACCTCTGCGCCACAACGCCGAGCATAATATAGTATTCTTTATACAACCAA
>NZ_JBICNX010000411.1:0-423 GCF_043107035.1 Staphylococcus sp. 231237_7MaSpsaltlick | reverse complement strand
TTACTGATGTGCAAATAATTATTATGTTTTGATTCAAGTAAAAAATTATTCTTTTTAGCCACTTCATAATCTTCAACACTTTGAGTAAAAATATAATCTGTCGCTAATTTACCTATCCACTTTTCGATATTAAAATACACTTTATATTGGACTGTATTCATTTCATCATGGAAGTAAAAACCATGAGCAGTATATATTATTGTTTTTACACGAGCTAATTTAGCTGCAATCCTACCCAACACTGCTGCAACAGGTGTGTGAACATGCACAATATCAGGCTTAATTTGTCTAAATAATTTGACCATCTTTAAAATAGATTTCAAGTTATTCACAGGACTGATTTTTCTATCAATATTTATATTATGAACATGCACACCTTGCTTTTCGAGTTCATCTTGTTGTTCCCCCATAGTACTAATGCAA
>NZ_JBICNX010000410.1:0-423 GCF_043107035.1 Staphylococcus sp. 231237_7MaSpsaltlick | reverse complement strand
AAAAATAATGAACATTAGCTGAAAATAAATATAAAAATTATAGAAAGAAGGTATATTATGAGTTTTCCAAAATCATTTATGTGGGGCGGCGCGACTGCTGCAAACCAGTGTGAAGGCGCATATAATAAAGACGGTAAAGGGCTGAGCACTGCTGATGTCATGACATCATCGAAATATGGACATCCTAGAGAGGTGACTCAAACCATTGATGAGACGAAACATTACCCTAGTCATCATGGTGTAAATCACTATGAACGTTATGAAGAAGATATTAAACTTTTTGCTGAAATGGGTTTTGAATGTTATCGCATGTCTATTGCATGGTCTAGGATTTTTCCGAATGGTGACGATGCTGAGCCCAATGAGGCTGGATTGAAATTTTATGATAATATATTTGATTTATGCTTGAAGTACAACATAGAA
>NZ_JBICNX010000409.1:0-423 GCF_043107035.1 Staphylococcus sp. 231237_7MaSpsaltlick | reverse complement strand
ATAATTTGTTCTATTTCTAGCCTATTAGATTTTAGATAATGATGTTTCACTTTCCCTTCATTAATTAAAATACAGGCTTCTCCTCTAAGCCACTTTCTTGCTTTTTTAGATTTAGCTTCTAATAATTCAGTTATAAAAATGATTAATGCCCAGGTTAATAAACCAATCAATACTTGCCAAACTTTGATATTATTATCGTATATACTTCCTTCTAATATTCCGCCAAATACCATAAAATAGACTATATCACCAGGAGCTAATTGGGGTAGATTTCTTTTTCCTAGCAATCGTATTATAATTAATAAAAAGATAAATCCAATTGTAAGTTTTATTACCATCTGGAAAGTTAACACTTTACCACCTCTTAAACTATTTAGTGTCTTTTTATTAGAATAAGCTTTTCTTAGTTTTTAATGATTAAAG
>NZ_JBICNX010000408.1:0-424 GCF_043107035.1 Staphylococcus sp. 231237_7MaSpsaltlick | reverse complement strand
CAACTAGATATGCCTTATCGCAAGATATGAAACAAAACGCATTATCTATACTTAAATAAGAAGGTGATTAACATATATATGCCAAATGAAAAGCCATATGGTGAACGGATTGTTGAAGCTATTAAGCCAAGGTTTGAAACACAAGAAGAATTAATTATTAGGTTGGTTAATGAACATAAATCTAGGATTAAAGATATAACAACAGGTCAAAGATATTATGATAAACAGTCGGACATATTAAAATATAAAGCTAAGTTAGACGCAAATGGCGAATTAGATATAGAAAAGCCGGATTGGCGAATTACTACGAATTTTCATCAAAACTTAGTAGATCAAAAAGTTGGTTATACGGTAGGTAATCCGGTAACACTATCTTGTGATAATGAGGAAGTTACTAATCAACTACACGAGATATTCGATAATC
>NZ_JBICNX010000407.1:0-424 GCF_043107035.1 Staphylococcus sp. 231237_7MaSpsaltlick | reverse complement strand
ATTTGCAGTAAGGGGCATGACAAAATCAGCTGCATTAGAATTGGCTGAAGATAACATCCGTGTGAATTCTGTACATCCTGGCGGTATCAAAACAAAGATTAAGCTTTTCGAAGGCGTTGCGGATAATACACCTTTAGGCAGAGTAGCTGATGCTGGAGAGGTTTCTTACTTGGTTTTATATTTACTTTCAGATGAATCTTCATTTACTACTGGTGCTGAACATGTTATAGATGGTGGATTGACAGCAGAATAGTTCAATAAAAAATACAGAGGCTTTTAATCCTCTGTATTTTTTATTGAATGATTTAGCAAGGTTTCGTTTATATTTATATCACTTCTATATACATATTCTGCATTTTTGATTAACGATTCATTTATATGTTCAAACATGGCTGATTCTGCTTCTTTTTCTTCTCTATTTTGG
>NZ_JBICNX010000040.1:0-15597 GCF_043107035.1 Staphylococcus sp. 231237_7MaSpsaltlick | reverse complement strand
AGAAGGGAACTAAGCTAGAATGAAATTTACAGAGTTAACTGTCAAAGAATATGACAATTTTGTACAGAATCCAGCACTAGAGAGTCATTACTTTCAAGTGAAAGAAAATATTGCGACAAGAGAAGAAGATGGATTTCAAGTTGTTTTATTAGGCTTAAAAGATGACGACAATCAAGTTATTGCTGCTAGTCTTTTCTCTAAAATCCCTACAATGGGAAGCTATGTTTATTATTCAAATCGCGGACCGGTGATGGATTACAATGATTTAGGTTTAGTAGATTTCTATTTGCGAGAATTAGATACATATTTGCAACAGCATAATTGCTTGTATGTAAAAATGGATCCATATTGGATTTATCAAATTTATGATAAAGATATTAATCCTTTACCGAATGAAGATAAAAATGATGCGTTAGTAAATTTATTTAAAGCTCATAATTATACACATCATGGTTTTACAACGGAATATGATAGATCAAGTCAAGTGAGATGGATGGGTGTATTAAATCTTGATGGTGAAACGCCAGCTTCATTAAAAAAACAATTCGATAGCCAACGTAAGCGAAACATTAATAAAGCGATTAATTACGGTGTGAAAGTAAGATTATTACCAAGAGAAGAATTTGGAACGTTCTTAGAACTTTATCGCGAAACCGAAGAACGTGCTGGATTTGTCTCAAAAACAGATGAATATTTTTATAATTTTATCGATAATTATGGTGATAAAGCATTAGTACCATTGGCGTATATTGATTTAGATGAATATATCAATAGTACGCAAGAGGGTATTAATGAAAAAGAAGCACGTAGAGACCAAATGATGCAAAATGAAAACAAATCAGACAAGCAACTAAAGAAAATTACAGAGTTAGACAAGCAAATTAATCATGATAAAAAGGAATTGCTTCATGCAAGTGAATTAAGATTAACTGATGGGGCAATATTGAATCTAGCTGCTGGTGTATACTTTGCAAATGCGTATGAAGTAAATTATTTCTCAGGTGGTTCTTCAGAAAAATATAACCAATACATGGGACCTTATATGATGCACTGGTTTATGTTGAATTATTGTTTTGATCATGGATATGGACGTTATAATTTCTATGGACTATCAGGCGATTTTACTGAAAATAGCGAGGATTATGGTGTTTATCGCTTTAAACGTGGTTTTAATGTACAAATTGAAGAACTAATCGGTGATTTTTACAAACCAATCAAGAAATCGAAATATTGGTTGTTTAATACACTGAATAATTTAAGAAAAAAGATAAGAAAATAATAAAAAAGAAAGCATGCTGATGATGTAAGCCCTAATCAGTATGCTTTCTTTCGTTCTGAAGTTGGTTATATTAGGATGGCATTCCAATATAACAGTGAACTATAATGTGGAATAATCTTAGAAGTATATTTCTGGTTGTACCCCACGTATTTCAGTATAGCATAGGGTAAAACAATTTCAATATCTATGCATAAAAATGATTTTATAGTAAAAATAGTTATTATATTATTTTGAATTAATATTTTGAAACACACTAAAACACTCTGTTTTAGTGTGTTTTTGATTACAAATTTTTTCTCACTCTAAATAATAGTTTTTAGAGTGAGAAAAAATGACTAATATAATGCATCTATAATATAAGTGATACCTATAATAAAGAATACTGCACTTATAAATATTGCAATAATAAATGCTGCTATGAGTGGGTTAAACAGTAATATAATACCAAATATGATAGCTACAATATTTAGAAGAATTGAAATTAAATGAAAGCTTTTATTTGATTTTTCTACAGGAGTTACATTAAAAATATTGAAAACTGCGTTAATAATAAACCAAATTGCAAATAAATAAACAATAAAAGTCGTACTTGTTACTACATTAAACAGAATTAATAAACCAAGGATAATATTAATAATTCCAAGTAAGATTAGCAATGTAGATCTTTGCTGTGTTGCATTTTTGATTACTTGTCTTACGAATATTTCTAAAAACCCATTAATTATAAATAATAAACCAATTAACCATGTTATAGTAAATAAGTTTTCTTCTGGAAAACTTATGATAAACACGCCAATAATAAGAAAAATGACACCAATGGCTAAACTGGACCATTTAATATTTGAAGATTGTTGCATAAATCTCACTCCTAAAGTTTTTACTAAATAATATATACCCAAATAAAAGAAAATAACACTAATTTATAGTAAACTATAATTATGTTATGTAACCCTATGTTAATAACAATAAGATCAAAACCATATAATTAAAGAGTGCAAGTTCTTCTAGGGAAAACGGCATATGTTAAAGAAATCGCTTACTTTAGAATGTTTTTTCTATTATTTGTCTGAATTTTGGCGCTGAGATTTGGATTTCTGAGCATTGAATAACATTTCCGTGTATCCCATTATCGACTAATTGCAAATAAGCATCTATGTTTCATTTGATGTTATATACTGATAACTAAAAGTAAATTATGTTATGACTTATGGTATATAAAATACATACCGTTTTATATATGTATCTAGTTAATATTTTGTGGTAACGCAATATGCAAATTTACAAACGTGACTTAATACGCAAAGTAAATAATGGAATTAAAATAAATTGATATATATAGTGGCTCTAAATTTGAAATTTATTTTAGTTTACATAATATATATTATAGGAAGTTATATGTGTTTTGATATAATTTAAGTTCTTGACCCTATTTCATGATATTTAGTCCTGTTTATCATTTGCCAACTACTAACTATTTTAGTATAACTATTTGTTAAATACTAATATGATATTGTTACTTAAATAATTAAACCATCTGCATTTACGAAAATTACAAGTTTGATTTTTAATATTAGTCTAATGTTTATTTCGTTTCTTTATTTATGTATTGTTTAAACAATCGCAATGATTATTTAAAGTTGCTACAAATTTCATACAATCCTTCAGTCCTTAATAATTACTAAAAATCTAATTGATAATAGTTTTCAATTAATATATAATTAACTACTAGATTAAAGGAGGATTTTCATGTGAATAAATTTATATTAATTGCGCTAACAACTTTTTGTTTTTTATTTTTAGGTGCTTGTAGTAATGCTCACAGTGACAAAGAAACAAAACAAACTGTTAAAATTAAAACTTCTTATGAGTTTAAAGATAAAAATAAGGATCATAATAGAGGTGAAATGAAACATGAAGTTGTAGAGATTCCTGTAAATCCTAAACGAGTTGTAGTAATGGATTATGGCGCGTTAGATGTAATGCAACAATTAAAATTAGAAAATCATATAGTTGCTATTGCTAAGGGACAAGGAGCTTCATTTTTACCAGATAGACTAAAACCATTTAAGAATAGTAAATATAAAAATCTTGGGAATCCTGGACAACCTAATTATGATGAGTTAGCAAAGTCTAAACCAGATGTTATTTTTGCTTCTTTTAGACAAGCGCATACTAAAACTTTGGAAGAAATGAAGAAAGCTGCTCCAAATGCTAAAATTGTTTTTATAAGTCCGCAAAATGATGATTACATAGCTTCTATTAAGAATAATACTAAAAATATTGGTAAGATTTTCGAAAAGCAAAAAGAGGCAAAGAAATTAGTTACACAACTAGATGACAAAGTTGCTGAAACCAAAAAACGAGTTGGTGATGAATCAGTCTTGTTTTTAAACGTTGATGATAAAGGGTTAAAAACATATGGTTCTACTGGTAGATTTGGAGGTTTCTTAAACCAAGATTTAGGAATTAAGCATGCTGATAAACAAATGAAAGCAAACTCAAGTGGTATACTTATTTCTAATGAATACTTAAATGAAATTAATCCTGATAAATTATTTGTTATTGATAGAACAAAAAAAGCTAATGGACAAAGTAAAACGATACCACAATCGTTACAAAATGATGTTATAAAAAATTCCAAAGCAATTAAAAATGATGATGTTACACTATTTGAAGCAAATAGTTGGTTTTTCGGTGAAGGTGGCATCGGTTTAACTATTGATCAACTTAAGCAGATACAGAATGCTTACAAATAACCCCCACCACTAACCTATTTAGTGATAATAACAAAGAGGAATTGTAGCGATTTACGTTACAATTCCTCTTTGTTATACTTATCTTTTTTCTCTGTAATTTTCAATTTCGTCTTGTGGTATCCCCCCACGTTTACGAATCGCTTTTTTCGCTTTTTTCTCTCTACGTTTACGTCTCCAATTTCTTGTAGAATACCATACCAAGAAGCTGATGATTAAACTTAGTACAGCCATAAACGCTGCAAATCCAAGTAAAGGCTCATATGTAATGTCTTGGAAATTAGGAATTAAAAAAGCTACTATTGCTAATACTATAAATGTGAGTACAGCTGTAGCAAACCATTTATTTAATACGAGATTACAAAAAACAGTCACGACTATAACTGCAACAATTGTAATCCATAAAAAATTAGGCATATCAAAAATTGTCATATGTTGCACTCCTTATATTTGAAAACTTGGTTTTAAGTAGTATTAATTTAATTGTACTATACTTTCATATAAATAGTGTCAGCCTATGGGAGTATAATCTAATAATATCTACGCATTCTTCTGTCGTCAAACTATTTTACCACTCTTCCCTTCTTAGAATTTTATTAAACTTACAGTTGTATTTCTTATGGGAGTTTCATGTATAATAAACTGTGAATATTAATAAAATTTAGGAGTGATTCAATGACTGAAACATTACCATTCAGAAAAGAAGTGCCATTAGAAGAAACTTGGGATATTTCAGATTTATTTATCTCAGATGAAGCATTTTATCAAAATTTAACAGATACAATTGAGTCCGCTAAAGCATTTAATGTGCAATATATTAATCAAATGAATGATATACAAATAATTGAACAAGCTTTAGATGACTATTCTGAAATATTAATTCAATTAGACAGAATGGCTAATTATGCAGAATTACGCTTAAGTGTAGATACAGCCAATGAACAATCACAGACGCTTAGCGCGAAATTATCTACATCTTATGGCAAAATTGCAAGTGAGTTATCATTCGTAATCTCGGAGATTATAGCATTACCCGAACAAGATTTAAATGAACTAATTAATACGTCGAAATACCCTCATTTTCTTACTAAAGTTAAATCTAAAAAAGCATATGAATTATCACCAGAAGTAGAAAAGGTATTAGCAAGTTTGTCCCCCACTTTTGATAGTGCTTATGAATTGTATGGTACTACTAAAATGTTGGACATAAACTTTGAACCTTTTAAGCATAATAATCATATTTATCCTTTAGATTATGCAACATTTGAAAATGAGTACGAAGATAATCCTGATGCAACATTTAGAAAGACAAGTTTCAAGTATTTCAGCGATGCATTACGTAAATATCAACATACTACTGCTGCTACATACAATATGCAAGTTCAGCAAGAGAAAATAGAAGCTGATTTAAGAGGCTATGATTCCGTTATTGATTATTTGTTACAGGATCAAGAAGTAACACGTGATATGTTTAATCGTCAAATTGATGTAATTATGAGTGATTTGGCACCAATAATGCAAAAATATGCTAAGTTAATCAAACGTGTTCACGGCCTAGAAATTATGGGATTTGAAGATTTAAAAGTATCTATTGATCCAAATTATGAACCAGAAATTTCAATTGAAGAATCTAAGCAATATATTTATGGTGCTTTAGAAGTATTGGGAAAAGATTACTTAAAAATGGTTGAATCTGCGTACCATGATAGATGGATAGATTTTGCTCAAAATAAAGGTAAAGATACTGGTGCATTTTGTGCAAGTCCTTATGCATCACATTCGTATATCTTTATTTCGTGGACAGGTAAAATGACTGAAACCTTTGTTCTAGCACATGAGCTTGGCCATGCTGGTCACTTTACTTTGGCACAGAATCACCAAAATTATTTAGAATCGGAAGCTTCGATGTATTTTGTTGAAGCACCGTCAACAATGAATGAAATGCTTATGTCTAATTATCTGTTCAAAAATAGTGATAATCCTAAATTTAAACGTTGGGTAATAGGTTCGATTGTTTCAAGAACTTATTATCATAATATGGTTACACATTTATTAGAAGCAGCTTATCAACGTGAAGTCTATAATAAAGTGGATAATGGAGAATCATTAACGGCTCCTGTACTCAATCAAATTATGTTAGATGTATATGGCCAATTCTTTGGTGATAGTGTCAAATTAACAGAAGGTACAGAGTTGACATGGATGAGACAACCCCACTATTATATGGGATTATATTCTTATACGTATTCTGCTGGCTTAACAATTGGTACAGTTATGTCTCAACGCATTAAAAATGAAGGACAACCTGCAGTCGATGCTTGGTTAGAAACGTTGAAGGCTGGTGGTAGTAAATCGCCCGTAGCGCTCGCAGATATCGCTGGTATTGATATTCGTACAGACGCTCCTTTGAAATCAACAATTGGTTATATAGGTAGCCTTGTTGATGAACTAGAAAAACTTACAGATGAAATCGAGCAAAATTAAAGTGTGTAGGATGATATAAAAAGGCTCAATAGTCGCATAAGTATTTAACACTTTGCGACTATTGAGCCTTATTTTATTTATTATACGATTCGTAGCGATCTCCTGTGATGAAAAAGTAAATATTTTCAGCTATGTTAGTAATATGATCTCCTATACGTTCTAGATATCTTGCAGCTAAATGCGCTTGGCCAGCTACAAAAGGATCATTATCTATTAAATAAGTCGTATTGACTATGTTTCTATATAAATCGTCAATATCTACATCTCTTTCGATAATCTCTTTAATTAAAGTAATATCATTGTCTCTTACAGCATCGTTTAAATCTTTTAACATTAAAAGCGCAAGTTTTCCCATTGTATTAAGTCTTGTGAGGACGTAATTATCAATAATCTTAGCTCTAAGTCTAATTTCAGCAATGTTAGCTGAGTTGTCCCCGATACGTTCGAAATCAGAAGCAATTTTCATTGCTGCCATCATCAAACGCAAATCGCTGGCAATGGGTTGTTGCTTAGTTATAAGCATGATAACTTTTTCGTTAATTTCAGTTTCAATCGCATTGATATCTTTATCTTTGGCTATAGTTTGTCTAGCATAATTACGATCTTCTTCACTTAATGACGTTAATGCATATTCAATATTACGATATACATGAAGACCAAGTCGACGTAAGTCTTTGATTAAATCGTCGAGTTGGCCTTCATATTTGCGTCTAATAATCGCCATACTTAAATTATCCGAATCTACCAGAGATATAATCTTCTGTTTGTTTGTCAGAAGGATTTGAGAAAATCTTGTCAGTATCATCGTATTCATTTACATAGCCATTAAGGAAGAATGCAGTTTTATCAGAGACACGAGCTGCTTGTTGCATATTATGGGTCACAATAATAATCGAATATTTCTCTTTTAATTCTTGCACTAGTTCTTCAACTTTTAATGTAGAAATAGGATCTAAAGCAGAAGTTGGCTCATCCATCAATATGACATCTGGTTCGATTGCTAACGTACGAGCGATGCAAACACGTTGTTGCTGTCCGCCTGATAAACTGTATGCGTTTGTATCTAAACGATCTTTTAATTCATCCCAGATTGCTGCGCCACGTAATGATTTTTCTACAATTTCATCTAAAACTTTTTTATTTTTAATACCATGAATTTTAGGGCCGTATGTGATATTATCATAAATTGATTTAGGGAATGGATTTGGTTGTTGGAATACCATACCAACATTTGTTCTTAATTTTTCAACAGAATATTTATCATCAAAAATATTATTATCACGATATAAAATTTTTCCTGCTGTTTTAACAGATGGTACCAGTTCTACCATACGGTTTAATGCTTTGATATATGTTGATTTACCGCAACCAGAAGGCCCGATAATAGCAGTTACATTATTTTCTAAAATATCGAGATTAATATTTTTTAAAGCATGGTTTTCACCATACCATAAGTCTAAGTTTTTAGTAGAATACACAATATTTTTTTGCGTATCAGATATTTTATTATCCGATGCATTTGGATCTATTGTTGCTATAGGTGTGTCATTACGGTTCGTATGTGATTGTAAATCATCATTTCTATCTTTAATTTGTTTGTTAGTCATAATTAAAACTCCTTTTTTAAGGCTAAGAGCTAACATTTTCGAAAAAATGTTAGCATATTCCCATTTTTATAGCCTAGTTAGATAAAATCTTGTGTTCGATTACTAAATTAATATTTTTTGCTGTATTTATTTCTTAAGAATATTGCGATAGCGTTCATCAATAATAAGATGACTAGTAATACGATTATTCCCGCTGAAGCTACGTTTTGGAATTCTGCCTGAGGTAATTTAGCCCAGTTGTAGATTGCCATTGGTAATGCTTGGAACTGATCAAATACACTTGATGGTAATTGTAACAACACAGTTGGTATACCGATGAGGATTAATGGTGCAGTTTCACCTAATGCTCTAGATAGAGCAAGTATAAAGCCTGTTAATATACCAGGTATTGCTGCTGGCAATACAATGCGACGAATCGTTTGCCATTTATTACCACCTAACCCGTATGAAGCTTCCCTAATTGAATTAGGTACTGCTCTTATAGCTTCTTGGCTAGCTACAATAATTACAGGCAGAATTAACAACGACATTGTCAGCGCAGCGGCTAAGATAGAATTACTTAGCGCTAAAGCTTCGATACCCATGCCTCGAACAAAAATAGTTAAACCTAGTAAACCGAATACCACTGATGGAACACCAGCTAAGTTTGAAATACTAACTTTAATAAAATTTGTAAATGCATTATCTTTAGCATATTCTTCTAAATAAATTGCAGTTCCGACACCTAAAATAATAGAAATTGGGATGATTGTAATCATCAACCATACTGTTCCGATTAAGGCACCTTTTATACCTGCCATCGATGGTGTTGAGGATGAGAAACTTGTGAAAAATGATGGTGTCAGATGTCCTACGCCTTTAAAGAGTGTATCTATGATTAATGCTGCTAAGACAAGTAAACCGATCATCGTACAAGCAAAAAATGCCCATTTATTAATTTTATTAACGGATAAGCGTCCAGAGAGTTTTTTCTCAACGGTGTTTTGATCGACAAGTACTTTGCTATTGTTTGTTTCAGCCATATTAATACTCCTCTCTGAAACGTTTTGTGATCCAATGTGATAATAAGTTCATGATTAAAGTGAAAATAAATAACGTGAAACCTACAGCGTATATACTGTAATAAATATCTGATCCAAATGTTGCGTCCCCTGTAGCTACTTGTACGATATAACCAGTCATTGTTTGAATAGAACCAGTTAAATCCAATGAAGCAGTTGGTGTACTACCGGCTGCAAGAGATACAATCATTGTTTCGCCTATAGCACGTGATATAGCTAAAACAATTGATGCCATGATACCTGATGTAGCTGCTGGTAATACTACTTTAGTTGCGACTTCGAATTTTGTTGCGCCGAGACCTAAAGCACCTTCACGCATTTTGTTTGGAACAGAAGACATGGCATCTTCGCTCATGCTTGAGATTAACGGTATAATCATGACCCCTACGACTAATCCTGGACTGATAGAGTTGAAACTTCCTAATTCCGGGAATATAGAACGTAATAGTGGTGTAACAAAAGTTAAAGCGAAGAAACCAAATACGATTGTCGGAATACCGGAAAGTATTTCTAATATTGGTTTAATAATGCTTCTTGCTCTATGTGAAGCATATTCACTTAAATACAATGCTGCACCTAAACCAAGTGGTACTGCAACAACGGTAGCGATGGCTGTAATTTTTAATGTTCCTAAAATTAAAGCCCAGATACCATATTTAGGTGTTGATGAAAATGGATTCCATTCCATTGTAAGGAAAAAGTCTGCTAATGAAACGCGTGTGAAAAATGTGATTGTTTCTGTTAACAGTGTTACGATAATGCCAATTGTTGCTAAAATAGAGAAAACTGCAATAATGCCTAAAATGATTGGTGCAATTTTATCGCTTGTACCATTCTTTTTAGCATTATTTTTTGCTATCATTTCACTTACGGAGAGGTTATTATTCGCCATGTGAATTCCTTCCTTCTTGTAAACTCCCAATTATTTAAAAAAGTTGGGACTGGAAGTGTGATGACAAAGTAGTGTACAAAGTTTACTTTGTGTCCATTCCAGAATCCCAACCCTTATCGATTTAATTAAAAATTATTTGTCTTCTTTTTTGCTGTCTTTGCTTTCTTTACCAATAATATCTTTTAATTTATCTTGTTGTTCTTTGTAATCTTTTTCAGGTAATGCTACGAAACCTGCATCTTCAGCTGATTTACCTTTGTCTTCAAGTACAAATTTCATAAAGTCTTGGAATCCTTCATTATCTTTTAATTTTTTCTCATTTGTGTAAATGTATAATGGTCTACTTAAAGCGTAAGAACCATCTTGGATTGTTTTCTTAGTTGGCTCGGTAGTTTTACCTTCATCATCTTTAACTTTAACTTCTTTTAATTTATCTTTGTTTTGTTCGTAGAAGTTGTAACCAAAGTAACCAACACCATTTTCATTGTTTTGAACTGATTGTACTATTACGTTTGTATCAGCGTTTTTCTCAGCCTTGATATCCCCTTTATCCATTACTTCTTCAGTAAAGAAGTCGTAAGTACCATGTGATTGGTCAGGTGAGAAAGCTTTAATTTCTTTTGATGGCCATTCTGAATTAACATCTTTCCAAGTTTTTGCTTCGCCTGAGTAGATTTTCTTAAGTTGTTCTTTTGTAAGTTCATCAACGAAATCATTATCTTTGTTTACGGTAATCGTTACACCATCTTGAGCAATTTTGAATTCATCGTATTTAATGCCTTTATCATCTAGTTTTTTCTTTTCTTCATCTTTGATTGGTCTAGAAGCGTTTGAAAAATCAGTATTCCCTGCTATGAATTTCTCAAAGCCGCCACCTGTACCTGAAGTACCAGAAGAAACTGTTACATCTGAATTATCTTTAGCAAATTTTTCATTTAGTTTTTCAATGATTGGACCTACTGTAGAAGAGCCATCGCCCTTAACTTCTCCTTCGCCTTTACCTGAGTCTGCGTTACCGCCACCACAAGCACCTAATAAAAGTGAAGCGCCGATTGCTGTAGTACCAAATAATTGCCATTTTTTCATTGAAACATCCTCCTAATAAGTGAATAACCCAAAAGTTATATGTATTTATTACAGTTCCTATACTACACACAATTTATTAAATACAAATATAGTTAGTGTAAATGTTTCGTTAAGAAAACATTTACACCGTTTACAATGTTTATATTTGGAATATGATAATATGCATTAGTACTAAAAATGCTTTGATAGCACTGTTTTTAGCGTAAGTGATATATTACGAAAATTTAGGGTTTGTAATATAAACGCTAAAAAACCTGAAAATAACTACTTTACCGTAGTATTTTCAGGTTATAAGGTGTACTTCTATAAAGAATAATTTGATTTAATTATATTCTATGTTCTGTGTTATCAAGGTAATTGTTGAATATAGTTTTTACATTTAACTTCGTGGACTATTTTTCTACTCGGTCCCAGCCCTTTTGAGTTAATGCTATTTTACCACTTTCAATATTAATAATTTTGTTTTTGTAAAGGTGGCCAATCGCTCTTTTAAATGATCCTTTGCTCATGTTGAAAATCTCTTTAATGGCTTCTGGACTTGATTTGTCTGAAAATGGTAGTTCACCGTTATATTCTACAAGTAAATCAAAAATGTGTTGCCCATCATCATCCAGTCTTTCGTGAGCTAATGGTAAAAATGACCCGTTTAATTCACCTTTATCATTTTGGCCAATAATACGTACTTTTACATTTTCACCAAGACGTGGTTCTGCTTTACGTTCAGATTCATGAACAAATATTTTATATCCATCTTTAGATAGTAAGAAACTACCAATTCTTAATAGACGATATGGTCTAGCTTCGATAACTTGGTTTTGTTTTTCATTTTCAAATGAAGGGGTGTACATTTGTTCGACAATAGTTTCAGTTGCTAAACGCGCAAACATATTGTTGTCTCTGTCCACACGTAAAGTAACAAATAACTCATCACCTTGTATTGGCCATACTTCTTTTACTTTTGGTAAATCTACCCAAGGAATTAATACTTCTCTTGGTAAACCGACATCTACATGCGCGCCATCGCGGTCTGTTTTGATCACTTTAACAAAAGCATACTTATCTGTTGTGATATCAGGCATATTTTGTGTGGCAAATAATGCTCCTGATCTGTTTGGATAGATGAAGAAACTATATTCTTCTCCTATTTGTAATTCATCTTCTTCGTTAATTTCAGATTGGTTTAGTTTTACGTCTTCGCCATTTGGTCCTCTTAATTGATATGTTGAGCCTTCTATACCAACAACTTCAAGAAATTCTATTGAACCTACTATATCTTTTTCATCTTGGGCCATACTTTTCTCCTTCGTACATAAATTTATTCTTTCTTATTATAACATGCTATAAGGAAACAAGCATCAGTATAGCGAGAATGGTCGAAAGTACAAGCTAAGTGTGTTATAATTTGTCCGGTAGATTAACGAAAAGGAGTAAATGCATGTTACAAGTTACTGATGTAAGTTTACGATTTGGCGATCGTAAATTATTCGAAGATGTAAATATTAAGTTTACAGACGGCAATTGCTATGGTTTGATTGGGGCAAATGGAGCTGGTAAATCAACGTTCTTAAAGATTTTATCAGGTGAATTAGATGCTCAAACTGGCCATGTTTCAATGGGTAAAAATGAACGTTTAGCAGTATTAAAACAAGATCACTTCGCTTTTGAAGATGAACGTGTGTTAGATGTTGTTATTAAAGGTCATGAACGTTTATATGAAGTAATGAAAGAAAAAGACGAAATTTATATGAAACCAGATTTCAGTGATGAAGATGGTATCAGAGCTGCTGAACTTGAAGGTGAATTCGCAGAAATGGACGGTTGGAATGCAGAGGCAGATGCCGGTTCCCTACTTTCTGGTCTTGGTATTAAAGCCGACTTGCAAGACAAGAAGATGTCAGAATTAGAAAATAATCAAAAAGTTAAAGTATTATTAGCACAGAGTCTTTTTGGTCAACCAGACGTACTATTATTAGATGAGCCTACCAACGGACTAGATATTCCCGCTATCAGTTGGTTAGAAGATTTCCTTATTAATTTCGATAATACTGTTATCGTTGTATCACATGATAGACACTTTTTAAATAATGTATGTACACATATTGCTGATTTAGATTATGGAAAGATTAAAGTTTATGTTGGTAACTATGACTTCTGGTATCAATCAAGTGAATTAGCTATGAAAATGGCTCAAGATCAAAATAAGAAAAAAGAAGAAAAAATTAAAGAGTTACAAGACTTTGTTGCGCGTTTCTCTGCGAACGCTTCTAAATCTAAACAAGCGACAAGTCGTAAAAAGCAATTAGAGAAAATTGAACTCGATGATATTCAACCTTCTTCTCGCCGTTACCCATTTGTGAAATTCACACCGGAACGTGAAATTGGTAACGATTTATTATTTGTAGAAAACCTATCAAAATCAATAGATGGTGTTAAAGTTCTTGATAACATTTCGTTTACTATGGATCCAAATGATAAAGCTGTGTTAATTGGCGATAGTGAATTTGCTAAATCAACATTACTGAAAATACTAGCCGGAGAAATGGAACCTGATGAAGGTACAGTAAGATGGGGTGTTACTACATCTCGTAGTTACTTCCCTAAAGATAACTCAGAATTCTTTGAAGGTGTAGACATGAATCTTGTCGATTGGTTACGCCAATACGCCCCTGAGGATGAGCAAACTGAAACGTTCTTACGTGGTTTCTTAGGTCGTATGTTATTTAGTGGTGAAGAAGTTAAGAAAAAAGCAAGTGTATTATCAGGTGGAGAAAAAGTACGTTGTATGCTAAGTAAAATGATGTTATCAAGCGCAAACGTATTATTACTTGATGAGCCTACAAACCACTTAGATTTAGAAAGTATTACTGCTGTTAATGATGGTTTGAAAAACTTTAAAGGGTCGCTTATTTTCACTTCTTATGACTTTGAATTTATTAATACAATCGCAAACCGTGTCATCGACTTAAATCCAGCTGGAGCTGTATCTAAAGAGATATCATACCAAGCTTATTTAGAAGAAACTGGTGTATTAACAAAATAATTAACGATTGTTAAATAATAATTAAAAATATGAAAATATATTTGTCTGCCGGGTTATAATTATAATCTGGCAGACTTTTTATTACTCCCCTTTTGATGATTGTAAAACAAATGTTGTATGGGCCAATTACTTTGAAATGCTTTTCAAGAATTATATAATCATTATAAGTTTAAGCTAGGAGGAATTTGAAAATGCAAAATTTAGATATGATTGATGGAAAGATAATACCACAAATAGGATTTGGCACATATAAATTAAGCGGTGTATCAGGAATGCATGCGATTGTTAGTGCGTTAAATCAAGGTTATCGTTTATTAGATACTGCATACAATTATGAGAATGAAGGCACCGTCGGTAAAGCGATTGAACAGAGTCATGTCTCAAGAGACCAAATAATTGTAACTTCTAAACTTCCTGGACGTTATCAAGACTACAATGCGGCAATGATTGCTATTCAAGAATCGATTTATCGTTTGAATGTGGAATATATCGATTTATACTTAATACATTGGCCAAATCCAAGACATGGTAAATTTATTGAGGCTTGGCAAGCTATGATTGATGCTCGTAATGCTGGGCTAATTAAATCTATCGGTGTATGTAATTTCTTGCCTGAACACATTGAAACGTTAGAACAAGAAACAGGCGTCCTGCCCTCAGTTAACCAAATAGAATTACATCCTTATTTTAATCAACAAGATATGATTAGCTATCATAATGAAAAAGGAATTATCACACAAGCATGGAGCCCTCTTGGTCGTGCTTCAGAAGTTATAAATGATAAGGATATTGAAGTGATAGCAGAAAAATACGATAAAACCATTCCTCAAATTATTTTAAGATGGCATATTCAAAATGGTGTAGTACCTATTCCAAAAGCAACTTCTATTGCTAGACAAATTCAAAATAAAGAAGTTTTTGATTTCACTTTAGAGCATGATGATATAGAAAAAATAAATGCTTTAACTCAAAAAGACGGCAGATTAAAAGGACAAGATCCAGCAGTATATGAAGAATTTTAGGCTGTTTTTGCTATGATTATTAAAAAGTGAAAATAAATTTGAGTTAATACTCAATACTTTTTACACATAAGTTGCAAAAATAATTTATAAAGTGTTGGATTTTTCAGTAAATTAAAAAAACTTCGTAAAAGCGGTTTACAGTATATGGATGCCTATGTATAATATGTATCATAAACAAAAAATTAAATATGGTTTTGATGAGGCGCATCAATCATTAGTAATTATTAGAAGAACCTGCCTGCTAGCAGCTAATTTTGAAAGGGTGAGATGCCGAAACAGTTATAATAGCAGCTTATAACACGTTGGACTTTATGGTTAAGAGCTAAGAGTCTGTCATTATTTTAAAATAATGGAGTGCATCACTTGTATATAT
>NZ_JBICNX010000406.1:0-425 GCF_043107035.1 Staphylococcus sp. 231237_7MaSpsaltlick | reverse complement strand
ATATTCAACTGCAATTAATGGCTCATTATCCTGAATAATTTTTACTATGTCTACAGGAGAAGAATCAATTTGTATTTTATTAATTTCGGTTGTGTTTTGAGCATTAGAAGGAAAAACTATTGAATTTCCTAATATTCCAACTATGCTAATAATAAACATCAATGACAAAAACAACATTTTTTTTATCATAAATCTAAATTTGAAATATACTATTTAAAATTATTTATGAATTTATTAAAAAAAGACAATTGGTATCTGTTCCTGATTAACCTTTTAGATAATGCTTAAATAAATGAATTTACAAAATTTTATAAATGAAATTTCTAAATGGTCAGTTTTTTGTATCTCAATCTATGAATATAATACTTTTTTATTCAATAATAATAGGAGTAATTGGTGGATTGATATATTCTTTCCCTGATAAT
>NZ_JBICNX010000405.1:0-425 GCF_043107035.1 Staphylococcus sp. 231237_7MaSpsaltlick | reverse complement strand
GAAACGTTCGGATACTCGAGCTAGGACAAAAGCAGCCGATTTGTTAGGCAAACGTTATACTATGTGGACTGATAAGCAGGTGCTTAACCATGAAGGTGTAGTCCAATTGGTAGATGAGGTTCATTGATGAAACAAGTTAAGATATCAGAGATTATCCCGGAACAAGTTCATGATATTTGGAGACATGCCAAGAATCCTAATACTTTGAATATAGTAGGTAAGGGTGGACGTGGTAGTGGTAAATCTTCTGATGTATCAATAATGATTGTAAGGCTTATTGTGATGATGCCAGTAAACGCAGTAGTTATACGTAAGACAGATAATACACTTGCTACATCTGTATTCGAACAAATTAAGTGGGCGATAGAACAAAATCATTTATCACATTTGTTTCAAATTATAAAGTCACCTATGGAGGTTATATA
>NZ_JBICNX010000404.1:0-427 GCF_043107035.1 Staphylococcus sp. 231237_7MaSpsaltlick | reverse complement strand
ACCATACCCACATGGAAAATGCTACCTAAAACAATCGCCAATATACTGATAAATAAATATAAAATCCTTTTGCTATCATGATATTTTAAAATTGCTAAGGTAAAAATTAAGACAAATAATATTACATATATCTCTCTTAAAGTAATAACAGTGTTAATAAGTGTCAGTGGATATAAAACAAATAAATATGAACTATTAATTGCTACTTTTTCATTTCCAAATACATTCACAACAATTTTGTATAACAAAATAACACAAATTGTATGTACGGTGATATTGACTAATCCAGGCAAAATTTCAAAAGGTTTACCTAGAAAATAAACTAAGGATAGCAATTTAGAGTAGGCAGTCGAGCTTTGTAATACATTCACTTTCTTGTTTTATGCCTAATGGTTATATTAGCCTATGGCCAATTTTTCAATTCTGA
>NZ_JBICNX010000403.1:0-427 GCF_043107035.1 Staphylococcus sp. 231237_7MaSpsaltlick | reverse complement strand
AAAGAACAGTTACTAACTATCGAAAATTTATCAAAAATACTAGATATTACTATTGAATATGAAATTCTTAAAGCGAGAATGGGAGTAATGCTTTCGACAAAAATATTTAATGAAATTAATCCCAGAGTATCAAAAGAATGGGAAGAAATAAAAAGAGAGCTTAAATTGAAATAAGTAATTCATTATTAGCTATAAAAGGAGAGATTTAATGGTAAAAACAGTAGGAACTGCATTTGAAAAATTTTTAAAAGATTACGTGAACTTAGATAGAGTTGAAACAGATAAAGCTCGGAAAAGTAGAGATTGGTTAGTAAATCAACAAATAAAAACATTTCCAGACAAAGAAGCAACATTTCCAAATTTATATAATGAAAAAAGTATATATTTTGGCTCTTTTGCTCGAAAAACTAAAATTAAAGAATTAGAT
>NZ_JBICNX010000402.1:0-427 GCF_043107035.1 Staphylococcus sp. 231237_7MaSpsaltlick | reverse complement strand
AATAATAATGAATTGGAGGTGCCACAGGAAACAACATTATTTCATATTGCTAAAAGTATTGGTAACTCTTTCTCAAAAAAGGCTGCCCTAGGATATGTTAATGGTGATTTAAAGGAAATAACTTATGTGATTAAAGAAAATAGTAAAGTAGATTTTATAACTTATGAAGATCAAGAAGCTGAGAAATCAATAAAATATACATTAGCTTTTTTAATTAGTTATGTTATACAAAAACAATTTGAAAATATTAAAATTGCAGATTTAGGCGTAGATAATAATTCTTTTTATTGTGATTTTCATAATCCAATCAAGAACATTAATAAAAATGACTTGAAAGATATAAATAAAGCATTGTATAAACTCATTGAATCTAATCCAACAATAGAGATATCGGAAATGTCTAAAGAAAAAGCTAAAGTAGTTTTAG
>NZ_JBICNX010000401.1:0-428 GCF_043107035.1 Staphylococcus sp. 231237_7MaSpsaltlick | reverse complement strand
ATATAGGTTTGCCAATGACGATTTTTGACCAAAATTATCATTATGATTTTTATGCTTAGTTCTTGATTTTTTAGGTTTTATCTGTTTATGAAATAAACTTATTAAAGAAGGTAATAAAGTTAATGATGTTAAAACTGAAAATATAACACTTATTGCAGCTCCAAATCCCATTATACTTAGGAAATTGATACCAACTAGAGATAGTCCACATACTGCAATGATAACAGTTACCCCAGCAAATACGATTGCACTTCCTGCTGTTCCGATTGCTAAACCAATTGCGGTAATATAATGTGTCCCTTGATTAATATGTTGTTTATATCTGAATAAAATGAATAGAGCATAATCAATACCAACTGCTAAACCTATCATTACAGATAAAGTTAAAGCGATATTAGGAATATTGAAAAAGTAAGTCAAGATTGATA
>NZ_JBICNX010000400.1:0-428 GCF_043107035.1 Staphylococcus sp. 231237_7MaSpsaltlick | reverse complement strand
AGAATTCGACATTTTGACGATGAAGGTCTTCAACAATTTTGAGTAAGTCAGAAGTGTTACGTGCTAGCCGGTTTGTTTTGTAGACCATAACAGAATCGATCTGGCCTTCGTTCGCATCTTTTAACAAACGTTGTAGTTCTGGTCGGTTCATAGATTTTCCAGAGATACCTCTATCCGCGTATACATCTACAACAGCAAAGTTATTGAAATCACAATATTCTCGAATTTGATTGATTTGTCCATCGATACTATATCCTTCAGTACTTTGCATTTCTGTTGATACACGAACATAGATACCGACACGTTTTTGTTTAAGTTGTTGCATATTTTTTCATCCTTTCTTGTTAGGCAATCGATGATTGCGAGGTTTGGTTCACAATATTCAATGGTTCATTTTTGACATAGATCCCAACAAGGGCTTTGTTTTT
>NZ_JBICNX010000399.1:0-428 GCF_043107035.1 Staphylococcus sp. 231237_7MaSpsaltlick | reverse complement strand
GACGATACCGATTAACATAGATACGCCTACTGTAATGACTACAGAACTGATACTAACAACACGCTTAATATAATCTGGTGTGACCGCATCCACTAGACTAGCGATTAAAATACCTAGAATCAATCCAATGAGCTCATCGAGTACACATAATCAACTAAGAATTTAATCTTTTTCCTTTTTCAAAAATCGTTACTTCCCATTTTTCAGAATACTGATGCCACCTTTTCTCGCTATTTTAAGTTATATATTAATAATTGAAATTATTAGTTTAATTGTAATATTAATTCAGTGGGGAACTGGTTTATCCCCAATTAATTATACGTTTACCACTCTCAACATCTTTGATAAAGTAAACAACGTATACGGCGCTCATTTAGCAAACATTTATAGAATCTTATATTTTTGATTTTTTATTGTATAATACAATC
>NZ_JBICNX010000398.1:0-429 GCF_043107035.1 Staphylococcus sp. 231237_7MaSpsaltlick | reverse complement strand
CACCAGATCTTCAGAAAATAGCAGTAGAACAAGCAGAATTAATGGCAAGTCAGCAAAAAAAATAATTGAGCATCTCCCAATTAAAGCGGAAGATGCTCGTATTTTTAACCATATTTATATTTTAATAATTTAAAAGTAAATGATACTTTAAAATCTTCTTTTTTATTAGGATCGATTACTTCTAATATAATGAAAATAATCAAGACAATTCTATTACTAAAAAATTATCTATGTGTGTACTCGTATTCAACCTAGTGGTTTTATTGTCCAATCTTTTCGTGCATAAGGATTTAAAGGGTGCATGATTTCATTAGTTTCAGGATTAATAATTTGCTTCACTTTTTTCTTATAAGGTTTTAACATTTCCAAAAATTCATTGATCTTCGACTCCATAGAAGCTTTTTTAACATATACACCTCACCCCAAGCT
>NZ_JBICNX010000397.1:0-430 GCF_043107035.1 Staphylococcus sp. 231237_7MaSpsaltlick | reverse complement strand
TTCTAGTAGTAAGTTCCCTTTAACTTGTTTTAAGTACATCTCCCACCAGCCTTTGAAAGTACCTTTTGGTTGAAAATCATAGTGTGTTTCACAAATGATTTCATTAGCTTGAGACTGCTCTATTTCTTTTGAAAAGTATGGTTTATCCAATGAAATGACCATACCTTCATCATCAGACTGTAATACACCTACGCCGGTATATAATTTAGATAATGGAAGTGACTGGCGCATCGATTGTAACGCATAGCTTAATGATTTAATGTACCGTTCGTTGATGTTGAAGCCGTACTTAATCAATCCAGGTAGCTTGAAAGATGTTAAGATATCGGATGCTTCAATACGTTCAATATTTTTGCCATTCGTGATAGTCAATTTCTCGATCCCTGTAGTAGGATCAAGAAATTTGTTTTTTATGATGATGGGACTAGAT